>JADGQQ010000099.1 GCA_017881645.1 Clostridia bacterium | reverse complement strand
TGAAAAGGACCCGGATATACGCAGACCCTCGATTCCCCGGGACGCCATTCTGGGCCCGCTTTTTCCCGTTGATATGAACGCTGCCGGTCACAATCCGGAAGACGCGCCGGTTGATAACGGTATGGATACCGTGGAAACAGAAGACACATCTGTTGATACAATCCGGATGTCCGGTGAATCCCACGAATCTTTCGAATCCGTCTCCGAAACACAGCCCCTGCCCTCCTCCGTTGTTCTCGACCTGGGTTCACATAAAACGGACATTGATATGGATGATACGGACGATTCGAATGATTCGGACGATTTGATTGATTTGAATGATTCGAATGATTCGAATGATTCGGGCATTTCGAATCCTTTCAGGGTGCGTAAGACCCGTACTCATACACTCTATGAACCTCGGTCGAAGAAAAAAAGATGGATTAAGCCCCTTCATTTTCTGATTCCAATGCTGATCATTACTTTAATTATCGCAACTCTTACTTTTGCTCAGTTAGGAAATCTGGAGGAGCGTTTTGCAAGTCCGCTTACCGTGCGCGGCGAATCCGTTTCCAATGCCGAATTCAGTTTTGTATATCATTACATCCTGATGGAAAATGGCGTTAATATTTTGGAACCCGGCACTAAGGAAAGTCTGGCCGGTCCAGGGGAAAATGGATATGCTACTTTGCGCGAGTATTTTCTCGACATGGCGGCACGAGAACTTCAAGTGACACAGATTCTTAATGATGATGCATTAAGTAAAGGCTATAAAGTCACAGATGCCAACCGGGCCATGGCACAAACTTATGTAGATTGGCTTTCCAGCAAAGCAGCCGAAATCGGCGTAAGTCTTGATGAATATATAAAGGGTTATTTCGGACAGTTTGTAACAAAGGAACTCATACTCGACAATTTGACGAAGCGCTATTTTACGGAAGATTACGCGAACGGTCCGAAACTTGAAGAACTGAAAGCGTCACCCGAACAGGCGGAAGATGCGTATGTGTCCAATCCATATCAGTCTGATCTGGTATAGTATCACGTCCTCCGCATTGTTTACGAGCAGACGGATGACAGTTTCAAGGCAACCGCACACCTTCATGCGCAGGAAATCATTGACGGTATCGGACACGATCCAGCCAAATTCGAATCCGTGGCAGCCAACTTCTTTACCGGAGATGCACGGGATAAGATTCTCCAGCCCGACTCCACTTTAATTTCAAATGTCCGCTATGCCAATCAGGACAATATCGAGTGGAGAACATGGCTGTTCGATCCGGCCAGACAGCCCGGAGACTGTACGATCTTCGATGATGCGGACGGCTTCCCGATTTTATTGTGTTTCACAGCCAGAACACGCCAGCTTGAGCCCCTTCGGGATGTTCGTTTCTTCTATATCAATCGCGAAGACACCGTGAATAATCAGCCTGGACTATCCGCCGGTGAGATTATGCCGACTGCACAGGCCATGTTTGATTCTGTTTCAGATGAATCCACCATGAAGTCTCTTGAGACAACCTACGCAGATAATATCAATGCAAATCAGATGAAAGCCGAGCACAAAGCGGACACGTTCAAGGGCGAACTGGCTGCCGATCTTGACAGTTGGGTCTTTGATCCGGCAAGAGTACCGGGAGACAAAACGCTCATTGAAACGGACACACAGGTTGTCATTGTTTACTATGTGGCAGCATCACCGAATCCTGAATGGTTTGACAGGGTGAACAGCTTTATTCGCATGAACAACTATCAGGCATTTCTGCTCGAAAAGCAGGTTGAATATCCATATGTCTTCAATTCGAACGGTTTAAGCAAAATTTACGACATATCCCCCTAGGAGCGCGCATGACTGACGTTTATCTGACCCGTCACGGCCAGACGATCTGGAATGTTGAGTGGCGCATGCAGGGTCTGAAGAATTCTCCTTTGACTGAAAAAGGAATCGCGGATGCAGAATCCCTTCGCAGCAGGCTGCTTGAAATTCCTTTTTCAAAATGCTTTACAAGTCCGATGCCCCGGGCTGTTCATACGGCGCACATCCTGATCGGGGATCGGCATGTGCCTTTGATAATCGATTCTGCACTTGCTGAAATGGATCTCGGCATCTGGGAAGGTGTACGTGCCGAAGATGCAAAAAAGAGCGATCCCGAAGTCTTCTACAACTTTCGAAATCGCCCTGATCTTTATGTTCCGGTATCCGGAGGTGAATCGTTCAAGGATGTCGTTGCCCGTGCAGCCGCATTCATTAAAGAACTTGAATCGCTGCCGGACGGCACGGCTCCCGTATTGGCTGTCACTCATTGTATTTTGCTTCAAGCTATCGTCATGATCTGTGACCATCGCGATATTTCGACGCTGCGTTCGGGTCAGGAAGTGGACCAGACGAAGCTCTTCCATCTCCAATGGGATCACAGGAAATGGCGCGTCCTGATTCGTAATCAGTAGTGCTTACTCAGTGACCGGATAAGATAGCAAACCCAAATGTACCAATGACTGAGCCCAGCATCAAAATGGCTAAAATAATGGCCATCAGCTTGATCATTCCCGAACGATTGGAATTACTCATGCAGGTTTATCCTCCTGAAGTATCAGACTAAATTCTTTCGTCTCACCGTTTCTGTATACAGTAACCGTAATTGTATCCCCGATCTTATGGGCATCCTTGACAGTTACAACATCTTCCGTTGTTGCAATTGCTTTTCCGTCGATTTTCGTTATTATATCACCAACTTGAAGTCCTGCCAATTCCGCGGGGCCTTTGGGTGTAATCTCGCGAACATACACTCCGCTCGGCCAGCCGTATTGACTTGCCGTAGTGGCGTCGACTGCCAGAACGCCGATTCCAAGAACCGGACGGCCCGTAACATATCCGTTATTTATCAGTTCTTCGATCACGGATTTTACATCATTAATCGGAATGGCAAACCCGATTCCTTCGCCGTTGGACATCTTTGCATTCGTTACTCCAATGACTTCGCCATAGGAATTTACGAGGGGTCCGCCGGAATTTCCGGAGTTGATGGATGCATCGGTCTGGATCAGATTATAGGTTGTGTCGTTAATGGCTATTTCTCTGTCAAGAGCACTTACGACACCGACGGTAACAGATCCGGCCAGTTCACCGAAAGGATTGCCGATGGCAACAGCCAGTTCGCCGACCTGGAGAGCGTCCGAATCACCCAAGGTTACAAAGGGTAAATTTTGCCGGTCAATTTTCAGTACGGCAATATCCGTAGTCGTATCTGTTCCAACAATTACGGCATCAACCGGTTTGGTCTCACCCGGAACAAGAACCTTTGCGGAAGTTGCACCGCTGATTACATGGTTGTTCGTTACAATGTATCCGTCCTGGGAAATGATAAACCCGGATCCGGATGACTGACCGGTCTCTGTGGTTCCGTATATGCTGGTATAGGATACGTCCGCAGTAATGGATACGGTTGCCGGACCGACTTTGCTTGCGATTTCCATCGTAGACAATGCTTTTTTTCCGTCTTTATCCGGCAAAGTCGCAGCATCGGTAATGGTAAAATTCTTGTCCGCGGAGTTTGCAGACGATGGTATTGTCTGCGCCGTTATCGGAGCCGTATTGGATACCGAATCCGGTCTGACCTGACGTACAAAATAGAACATGAGCCCAACGGACCCGAGCACAAGCACGGCCGTCAAAACGATTCCTACGGCTGTCAATACAATAGCGCTTGTTTTCCAAGAACCTTTTTTATTCGTTCTTTTGATGCTCCCGGCATGGAACGCCTCTTTGCTGCCGGATGCATCGGTACATGAAGTCACTGAACGGGGCTTGAATAATTTATTCATAATCGAGCATTCTCCTCTCACAGTTCGTTGTCTTCATTTGGAAGACACTCCCTGCATCTGTTTTATGTCTATCTTTGTTGTACCATATGTACTGTTGGTTTTTTGGGCAGGATTGCGGTAAAAGTGAACGATTATTGCTGTTGACCCGGGTTGGAATCGTCTTCGTTCGCCTTGTGCCTGTTCCGATACAGTATTTTTCGTTTTCTCCATGTTGTAAGAGCTGCCATGACTGCACTGGCTGCAGCAAGAAGAATCGAAATCGTGATCAGTACGGTCATGCCTCCGGATGTCTTTTCACGAAGGGATACAATCAGGGCCATAACCATGCCAAAAAGAAGACAGGCAGCGCAAATTACAAGATACTTGAGTCGCTGACGGTCAAAATTCCGGCTCACCCGAATATACACTCTCTTGTCAAACGAAAAAATCAGCTTGTTCGCCTGTTCTTCGTAGTCGCGTGCCACCAGCTGCAGATTCTCATCATAGGCAGCGGCAATCGCATGCATAGCGCAGTCTCTTATGGAAAAATGCTGTCCGTGAACCACATGTACCGGATCATCGGATAAACGGCTCGCTTCGGCTTTGCGCGGCATTGTTCCGACAAGGCTCATAAATACAGCCCACCAGGCGCTGTGGTCCAGCTGGCGAATTTCCGCAGAAGGCATGGATCCGAAAGACATATCTGATTCATTATTCATCGAATTATGATTCAATGGATCTTTCCCCCATTCTTCCTGCGATTACTGTCCGGTTGTCTATATAGGATATTTCGGCCTGTCCGGCAGTCGCATCCATGCATGTCCTCAGAAGAGAATCTTTCTGGCCGGTCCGGCAATATACCGGAAGTACCGGCATTGTCCCGAAAACCGGATCCTCCGTCAAATAGCCGGCTTTCTTTAAAATGTACCGAAGTCGATCTATTTGTGAATAGCTTACCATAACATGATAAAATTCGCACAATCTGCAAATGGACGGCACGGCTTCCTCAAGAGCAAGGGATGCGGCCTGCGTATAGGCACGAGCCAGACCTCCGGTTCCCAGAAGTATACCGCCAAAATATCTCGTTACGACGAGAATTGCATCATCCATTTGGTTGCGCCGCAGAATATCCAGAACCGGGATTCCGGCAGTTCCGGCCGGCTCCCCGTCATCGCTGTAGCGCTGCAGAATTTCATCGCCTCCCAGACGCCATGCATACACATGATGCCGGGCATCCGGATATTTCTTTTTCACGGCGCTAAGGAAATCTTCCGCATCTTTTGCGGATAAAATGGGTGCGGCTTCCGCAATAAATACCGATTTCTTAACCTCAAGCGAAATATGTGAAGTCTTAGAAAGTGTATTCCACTCTTCTCTATACAATCAGACGAGCTCCTTATATCTCTGGTATGCCAGCATCAGCAATGATTTGTCCTGACTGTAGGTAACCATGTCGAGTGCTTCCTTTATGGAATAAAACGCACCGGACGAGAAGTTCTGCGATGAATTCGGAACAACATCCGTGTCGAGTGCTTTCATCACATACCAGACGATTTTGTTGCATACGGGTCTTTGTCTCGCGATGGAGTAGAATTCATAGTTCGTCCGGCCTGCGGGAGACAATATGACTGCATGAATGCCTGCCTCCGTGCTTACACGCTCCAAAGCAACGTCTTCCGGCTTTTCAACCGACCGGATGACCCCTTTCGGGAAACACCATTCACTTTTTTCGTTGTATAAAAGAAGGACGGAATCATCATGAAAAACAATGCCTCCGGAACAATTACGTACAAGCATAATACGCCGCCTTTCTCCATGTGTCATATGAATCCACTTTGTTTTTATATTGTAGCACGGTAAAAAGATACCGACAATGAAATACGCACCGCAGCCGGTCGAAAGGCAAACATCGAAAAGGCAAACACTTGTTCTTCATTATGAATTCCGATATAATTAATGAAAATTGTGTGAAATGAGAAAAGGAACGGGATTCCATGCGTTCTTGGGAGGATCCAATATGAAGCCATCTGAAAATCAGCCCTATTTGCCGCCGCAGAAAAAGCTGACGAAAAAGACCAAGCATAAAATTATCCTGTACCTGCGCATCTTCATTCTTGTAATGCTCGTTCTCATCCTTGGATTATCCGTTCTCCTTATTGGGCGGGCACTGTCTTCCGCATTCGCATCAAATCCTTCCAAACAGACGACATCCCATACAGACATTGCGACCTCTACTCCCTCACCCGTTGAATCTACTTCAGGTGCAGTCTCCGTTACTCCCTCTCCTACGACGATGCCTACTACGGCAGAACTGTTGCCTGTTTCGGCACTTGCAGACAGTTTTTTTGGTCCGCTGCCAACTTCTGAGAGCCCTGTGGCGGTCGTTCATCATGATATCCACGCCATCTATCTCGGGCAGGCCGCATATCTCGATACCAATATCGAACTCGCCAAAAATTCCGAAATCAATGCATTTGTCATTGATCTTAAGGAATCCAACGGTGTCCTGTTCAACAGCACGAACGCACTGGCTTCAGACATCGGCGTCATAACCAGTTCTTACGATCTAAAGAAAGTGATTCAAAAATGTCATGACAATAACATTCTTGTCATCGGCAGAATTGTTTGTTTTAAGGATCCCGAACTTGCCAAACAAAAGCCCGAGTTTAGCATTAAAGATGCACAGGGGAACCCTCTGTACTTTAAAAATGAAGGAAGCAATTCTTTTGTCAATCCATATGATACACGTACCTGGGATTACAATATCGATATTGCCATTGAGGCTGTTCAGGCGGGCGTCGATGAAATTCAGTTCGACTATGTGCGCTTTCCGACCGGCGGTACCACAACCGGTGAGAAACCCTATTTCGGGGATCCGGCGACCACACCTTCCAAGGCGGAAGTCATCAACCGTTTCCTGCAGACTGCCCGCATTCGAATTCAGGATGAATACGGCGTACCTGTCATGGCGGATGTTTTTGCCATCACTCTTTCGAGTGCCAGCGACGGAGCCTCTTTGGGTCAGGACTGGGCATCCGTGGGGTTAACCGGAATTGATTCCGTATGCCCGATGATTTACCCCTCCCATTATGCGTTGAACACTAGCCTGAACGGGCAGAATTTCAGCAAACCGGACTTCAGTCCGCACGATGTAGTCTATGACGCACTTATTATGGGGTCCGACGAAGATTCTGTTGCAGGCTTCGCAACCGTTCGCCCCTATCTTCAGGCCTTTACAGCCAGCTATATCGGCAAAGATGATGCCGGTAATCCGAACTGGATGACCTATGGATACGATCAGATCAATGCGCAAATCAAAGCTGTACAGGACGCCGGTCTCAATGAATGGATTCTCTGGAATCCGGCCGCAAAATATCCGACCGGCGCGTACGACGGGAAATAATCGGCCTTCTTACCGTAAAATCAGAACGGAAGAGCTGCTCTTTTCGCGCCTTTCGGAGGACGTAAGTCCGCAGATAGCGAAAAAGCTTTTTGCATTTATTTCCTTTTGCTTATCGGGAAATAATTATAGCTTTACATTAAAGTTTGGCAAAAACTATTAAACTGTAACTTCACGTTACAGTTTAATCCTCGTAATGCCCTCGACAGGAAGCAATAATAATCGCCCCGTCTTTTTCTTGATAAACAATCCTGTGTACTTCATCAATGCGGCGACTCCAAAAGCCACTAAGATTTTCTTTTAGCGGCTCTGGCTTGCCAATACCATCAAAGGCACTGCGCTGCATATCCTTTATAAGTGTATTTATCCGTTTTAGTGTTTTCTTGTCCTGTAACTGCCAGTAGCAATAATCTTCCCATGCGCTTTCTTCCCATAACAGCCGCATTAGTCCACCTCAATTATGTCATTCTCGACCAACTTTGCCGTTCCTGCGTTTATCTCCGCTGCGACTTTTTCCAAATGTCTTATATTGCTTGCCGAAAAAAACGGATCTGCGGAAAGTTCAAAGGGTATGCGCTTCTCTCTGGCAACTTTGGTCAAAAATACATTGATTGCCGCCGACATGCTCAAACCCATTGCAGAACAAGCTTGTTCTGCGTCTCGTTTTATATCATCATCTACCCGAAAGTTAATCTGTGCCATAAAATCACTCCTTTCTTACTGTGGCTTTATTCTACCATGTCAAATAGCAAAAAACAAGCATATTGCTATGTTTCACTTTACATTGTATATTATTTGCATATTTCGTTGCCATTTGTGTAGTTGTTTGGGATCTCTGGTGTAGCTTTACATTAATCGGCCTTCTTACCGTAAAATCAGAACGGAAGAGCTGCTCTTTTCGCGCCTTTCGGAGGACGTAAGTCCGCTTGCGCCTTTCGGAGGACGCGAGTCC
>JADGQQ010000098.1 GCA_017881645.1 Clostridia bacterium | reverse complement strand
TCCGCATAAAGAGCCGCAGACTGCAGTCTTCGCATCGGCATTTTTTCGGTCTGATCAAATCCGCCCTCTATGTGACGCATCACATTACTGGCAATCACCTCTTTATAGGACGCGCCGGAACGGTAATAAAGAAGTGCCGTACCATCTTGGGACGTTGCATGAATATGCATCGAAAATGGCCAGTTCGCACTTTGCATCTCGTGGACGATCGAACCCGTGGCTGTCCAACCGCGCGCCAGCTTGATATAACACAATTCATTTCCGGTGTTGCTGTCGAAAACCGTCGTTCGTCCATCGGGCCGCAGATTCGGGTCCGGCTCGGTAAACGTCACCTTCATTTTGCTTTTGCAGTAAGGACATGCATAGAATCCGGACTTCGTCACTTCTTCCAGGGCGCCTCCGCATTGCGGACAGTTGATGACTTCGATTTCCATGTGAATCACCCCCACACATTTATTATCTGACTATATTAGGCATATTATACTCCATAAGCAAAAGCAAATTATCGAAAAGTTAATTTGAACTGCTAATTTGAATCTTCAAAATTTGATGATTACAAATGTCGGATGTGATGTTAAAATAGTGTTAATAACTGATGAGAACAAATTCTGTAATCTTCCATTTTCAGCATGCCGCAGGTATTGATCAAGAGGATCTTTTGATGAAAGAAAAATTATTGCATTTAACAAATAGACAAAGACTGATCCTGGCTGTATCCTTTGCGGCAACGGTTTTCATTGCCCTTCTCGTATATATTACAGGAGGAACTCCAAGTGTCTACGCAAATCTGATGTATGTCATCATAGCACTTGTCTCTGCCAGTTTTGGAAAACGTCTTGGTCTGATTCAGGCGCTTTTCGGCGGCCTCCTCATCGGCCCCTCCGTAAACTACATGCTTCACGAGAATACTTTCTACGGTGGAATCAGCAACAACTGGATGATCCGGTTATTCATTTTTTCTGTTATCGCACTGATTATTGGTTATTTTTCGGACAGCAGCCGGAAGAACAACCATTTCATCACGAATTTGCTCACCCACGACAACATTACGAATCTGAAAAATCTGGAAGCCATTAAGCGGGAAGACGTAAAGGATCCGGCGCAGCGTACGATCGTGGTTGTATCGGTGAAGAACTACGAAGAAACCCTCAGCTTTTTCGGCTATACTTTCGGAAATCAGATCGTGACCAATTTTGCAGACAAGTTGAAAGAAGCACTCTCCAAATTTGAAAACACAGAAATCTACCGGTATGCCGGAATGGAATTTGTCATCCGAATTCGAGACAGCGCCGGCGGAGCAAGTGTTGACGATGTCATAAACGCCATAAACGAACTCGACGAATCAATTCTTCTTGTCCGCAGCATTCCGATTTATATCGAGCTGGAGATAGGAATTGCAAAACACGACGAAGCAACCCCCATCCTCGAGACCGTCCGCAAAGCACTGATAGCATTGCGGTATGCTTCCGATAACGAATTGAAGTCGAATGTATTTGACTCACATTTGGAATGTCACTACAAGAGCGTCGTTGACGTAGCCAGCAGCTTCTCTTCGGCATTGTCAAACCGTGATATCCAATCCGCCTATCAGTATATTTACAGCGCTGCATCCGATCAGGTGCAGGGTGCCGAACTTTTGGCCAGATGGCTGAAAGCCGATGACACAAGTATTTATCCCAACACATTCGTACCCATCATCGAGAAGACGGAACTGATTCATGAACTGACCAGTTTTATGACCGATGAAGCAATTTTCTTTCTTAAGACGCAGGAACTCGAAAACTTCTCGGCTTCTATCAATTTCTCGGCGAAAGACTTTACAGACAAGAATATTCATAACTTCCTGCGGAAGATTGATGCAAGCGGTATTGCCCCCGGCAAATTTCAGATTGAAATTACAGAACGTATCCTTGTCAAAGTGGATGACATTCTCCGGTATCTTATTCTTCTGAGCGAACATGGCGTCACGATCGCGGTAGATGACTTTGGGACCGGCTATTCTTCATATCAGTACGTTGCCGAGATGCCCATTGATCTTATCAAGATTGATAAATCAATTATTATGAAAATCGGTTCCAGCAACGTCTATAAGAGCTTGGTAAAAAGCATTGTATACTTTTGCAGGGAAAATCAAATTACGACCCTGGCCGAAGGCGTCGAAACACTTGAAGTCGCAAACACCTGTAAGGAAATCGGCGTGAATCTGCTCCAGGGATATTATTATCACAAGCCGCAGATGACCCGGAAAGTACATGTGGAGTGTGTCTGTCCTGAAGAGTCGTCTTTCAAACGATAATGATCTCCTGAGCGCCTCCCGTAAGGCAAACAGCCCCGGATTTTTTCACAACATACGTTTCTTCAACGCCGACCATACCGACGCCTGTAATGCCGCATTTGGGTTCCAGCGCAATGACCATATTTTCCTCGAGCGGAATAGGATTCCCGTTGGCAATCACCGGCATCTCATCAATATACAAACCAACGCCATGGCCTAAAAACTTGACTCCGTCCTGCCCGTACCCCATGAAATTCTTCGACAGCGAAGCAGGAAGATCTTTCATGGATTCCAGATAAATGTCGGAAGGAATATTTCCCGCGATTAAAAGGCCGGCTGCTTTTTCGAGCACCGACTTACATGCGTTATGTGTTTCAGATACATATGCCTCAGGTGCTTTTCCAAAGGAATAAACCTGCGTTTTATCACTGTGATACCCCATAAGTCCATAACCGATATCGGCAAAAACGATGTCACCGTGTTTGAGATGCCGGTCCCTGCTTCCAAGAAGCGGAACTGCAGGGCTGAGTCCGCGCATGCCTCCAGGTCCGTCAAAATTCGTCGGATAGATGGAACTTTCGCCAAATCCAACCTGGCCGATAATCATCTCCATCTGAAACATCGAAAATCTGGATACCCCGTGATGTCCGAGCTTCAGCATGCTGCAGTACAATTCCGCCGCAAAATCGATCTCGCTCATGCCTTCTCTGAGAAGTCCGGGTATGATTTTCTCCGATACATATTGATGCTGTCTGCCTGACTCCGTAATAATTTCCAGCTCTTCTTCTGATTTGACCGATCTGATCCGGGAAATAATCTTGTCGAGAGGAAGAATATCGCTGCATGTAAAATGCTTCCGCAGCCGCTCCAATGTCGCAACCGGAACAATTTCCGTCTCAAGATACGTAATGCCGAAGTCCTGCGGCAAAACCGACAGGATGTCCCGGTAGGATGTTATCTTGTAGATTATTTCCAAAGGTGATTCAAGAATGGCCCGATCATAACTTTTTCTGACAAAAAAAGCGACGGTGCCTTCTCTGCGGAGTATGAGGATTGCATCCTGCATGGTTCCGGTGAAATAGTACTGGTTGACCTTACTGATGATGACCGCCGTGTCGTACGGTTTGCCTGACGTCCGAAGCGCGTCAAAGAGCTTCGCAATCCGATCCTCAAGCACTTTTTTGGTTGGACTCCCGATCATACGCCACCTTCTTTTCTGTTTCTTATGCGGGCAATGTTACGATGAATTCGCTTCCCTTGTCAAGTTCACTGACGACGCGAATCGAGCCGCCATGTGCATCTGCAAGTGATTTGGCAATCGCAAGACCGATCCCCGAACCTCCGGTTGCGCGGCTCCGGGATGTGTCGGCCCGGTAAAACCGGTCAAAAATGTACGGCAGATCCTCCAAAGAGATGCCCAGTCCGTTATCACGGATTGAAATCTCGATATTTTTATCCTGTCTTTCCGTTCGTATGCATACGGTTCCGCCGTCCGGTGTGTATTTCAATGCATTGGAAAGAATATTGATAATGATCTGCTCGACCTTATCTTCGTCAGCCGTAAGAAATATTTCGTGGTTATCCATTTCAAGGCGAATCCTTTTGTTGCGGAAATCGTTTGCAAAACTTCCGGTAATTTTATCCAGCAGTTTCGAGAGGTCAAAACGGCTCTTTACAAGAACGAGATTCTCACCCTCGAAGCGCGCCAGTTTTTCGAGATCGCTGACCATTTTCGAAATGCGGACCGTCTCTTCATGACAGCTCTTCAGCCGTTCGGGTTCAGGCTTCCATATGCCGTCGATCATTGCTTCCAGATGGCTCTGCAGGTTAGCGACAGGCGTGCGCAGCTCGTGAGCCACATCCGCCGTCATCCGTTTTCGGAGAGCTTCCTGCTTGCCGAGAGTCTGAGCCAGTGTGTTGATTGCATCCGTCAATTCCACAATTTCTTTCGTATTGGAATCCTCATGTATTCTGTCGTCAAAATTACCCTTTGAAATCTGACCTGCAGCCTTGATCACTCTCGAAATGGGACTTGTCAGCCGCTTAGCCATATACGCACCGAAAACAAAAGAGATCAGTGTTGCGCCGCCTGCTGCGAGAAGGAGAAGCCGGTTAAGTCCGTCGAGAAACCGGATATCGCTGTCCGAGTAAAAGTACGGTCCGTAATATCCGATGACCACATGACCGACCACCTGGCTGTTGACGAGTATCGGGTAACTTTTTTCTGCGTAGCCGCCCTTAACCCCCACATTTCTTCCGCGCATGTTCGCCGCCATATTTTGAAGAATCGTAGCGCACATACCTTTATTGTGCGTCATCGCATCCCATAAAACGTTTTCCTGCCCGTCGGAAATCCGGAGCATAAGACTCTCTCCGAGAGCACCGACGCCCAAGGTCTCAAGACCTGCTGAGTCCCACTTATTGCCCCAATCCGCATAACGCGTCTCCAGGGTCTGCACAATCTCCGCATCCTTCTTTGCCTGCTGATCCAGAATATAGCTCTTGAATTGTCTCTCCAAAATCAAATTGACGCAGGTTCCGATCAGTATTATGAAAATAAGCGTAATGGAAAGAAATGCGGCTGTCAGTTTAAACCGGAGACTGAATCTCATCATGATGCACCGCCGAACCGGTATCCGGTTCCATGAACAGTAATAATGTATCGGGGGTTTTTGCTGTCGTCTCCGAGTTTCTGCCGCAGATTCTTAATATGCGTGTCAATGACCCGGTCATAGCCGTCGAACTCATCGCCCAGTGCATAGGCAATCAATTCATCGCGCGTAAAGGCTTTGTTGGAATATCTGGCCATCGTTGAAAGGATCTTGTACTCATTGGGCGTAAGGAAAATGCTGACTCCGTCCCTTTTGACCTCATGACGGCGGTCGTCGATCATCAGACATCCGTCATCATATGAATATTCACCTATGTTTTCACCGGTGTTTTCCTGCGATCTTCGCAGCACAGCCTCCACACGGGCCATCAGCTGTCTCGGACTGAAAGGCTTCGTAATATAGTCATCGGCTCCGATATCCAACCCCTGAATTACACTCTCTTCTGCGACTTTCGCCGTCAGCATGATAATCGGCACACTGGATTTGGATCGGATCAGACGGCAGATACTCTCTCCCGTCATATCAGGAAGCATCAGGTCCAAAATAATAAGGGCGGGCGACTGTTTCTCGAACATACTCAGTCCCTGCGCACCGTTATAGGCGCAGGCAACCCGGTACCCGGAGTTCTCCAGATAGGACTTCAGAACTTCGACGATCTTCTCTTCGTCATCCACTACCAGAATTGTTTTTGACTGAGCCATGAACTTCCCTCGTGTCAATTCCTTATATATTCATTACAATTATTATATCTTCTGTTCAGGTCTGTTCATAGTCATGATTGATTTTGAATCTTTTGAGCCGTAAAGCATTGGATACAACCGATACAGAGCTGCAGGCCATGGCAGCTCCGGCAATAATCGGGCTCAGCAGAGGTCCGCCGAAAAGAAAGACTACGCCCGCAGCAAAAGGGATTCCAATCAGATTATAGATAAACGCCCAGAACAGATTCTGCTTGATATTCCGAATGGTGGCACGGCTCAGAGCAATGGCGGAGGGCACTTCATTTAAGTCACCCCGCATCAGTACGACATCCGCAGACTCGACGGCAACATCCGTTCCGGTTCCGATCGCCATGCCGACATCGGCCTGTACAAGAGCGGGGGCATCATTGATGCCGTCACCGACCATAGCAACTTTCCGCCCTCTATCCTGCAGACGCTTCACCTCGAGAGCTTTGTCCTGCGGCAGCACTTCAGACAGCACATGCTGAATTCCAACTTCCTGAGCAATCGCCGCCGCTGTATTTTTATTGTCCCCGGTGATCATATAGACATCGATGCCCATTCCCATGAGTCGGGCAATGGCTTCCCTGCTGGATTTTTTCACCGTGTCAGCAGCTGCCATTAATCCGGCCAGCTGATTCTCGACAGCAAGGTACATCAATGTTCTTCCAGATAACGCAAATTCTTCCGCATCGGCATCGGCGAGTCCTGTATCGACCCCGTTTTCTGCCATAAGCTTCGCATTTCCGGCAAGAACGCGCTTTCCGGACACCCAGGCGTCGATTCCCCGTCCGGGTACAGCATGAAAGTTCTCCGTACGAAGCAGTTCGATGCCTCTGGCGGCAGCCCCTTCCACAATGGACCTTGCCACCGGATGTTCGGAGCCCTTTTCAGCTGATGCGCATAAGCGGAGCGCTTCATTTTCGGACATTCCGTTGTACGTGCGTATATCCGTAAGTCTCGGTTTTCCCTCGGTAATCGTTCCGGTTTTGTCCAGAACGACCGTGTTTATTTTGTGTGTAGTTTCAAGAGCCTCGCCGCCCTTGATCAGAATTCCGAGTTCGGCTCCTTTACCGGTCCCGACCATAATTGCCGTCGGCGTTGCAAGGCCGAGAGCACACGGACAGGCAATGACCAGGATGGATACAAATATCGTCAGTACAAAATTGAAGTCTTTCCCGGACAGCGCCCACGCGGCGGCGGCAGCCAGTGCGATGACAAGGACAATCGGAACAAAATATCCGGAAACGATATCTGCGAGCTTGGCGATCGGAGCTTTCTTCCCCTGCGCGTCTTCAACCAGCTTGATTATTTTCGAAAGCGATGTGTCTTCTCCGACACGGACAGCACGGCATTTGACCATACCTTCTCCATTTATGCTTCCGCCGGTTACTTCGCTTGCTGTTTGCTTTTCAACCGGAAGACTTTCCCCGGTCAGCATGGATTCGTCAACTGTCGTAGCGCCTTCCGTAACAACACCGTCAACAGGGAAAACAGATCCGGGCCGTACAATGACAATATCTCCGACCATGACTTCTTCCAGAAGGACTTCCATTTCCGTCCCGTCCTTTTCGATGACGGCCGTGGACGGTTTGAGTTTCATGAGTTTCTTAATCGCTTCCGATGTCTTTCCCTTGCTGACGGCTTCGAGATATTTCCCGAGCATCACCAATGTAATAACGACGGCTGCTGATTCAAAATAGAGGGACTGGGCAAATGAAAAGTCCCCCAAATAGATTTTTACAGTTGCAAAAACACTGTACAGAAAGGCGGTGCCGGTTCCAATGGCTACAAGAGTATCCATATTGGGGGAGCCTTTCAACAACGTTTTCATGCCGCGGGTATAAAAACGGCTTCCCGCTAAGATGACAGGAATCGTCAGCGCGAGTTGAATGAGAGCAAAAACGAGCGGGAAATCATGAGAACTCATAAAACCCGGGAGTGGAAGCATGAGTTGCGAAAACATATGAGACATAGCTATATAGAGAATCGGCGCCGAAAAAACCGAAGCAATCAGCAGACGGATCCGCATGACCCGGACTTCTTTGTTCCGTCTCTCCTGCTCTTCATCTCTGGTTTTGCTGCCTTCAATCGCTTTGGGGGTGTATCCCGCGTCTGTAATCGCTTCCTTAATCCGGGACAGTTTCAGAATGGAAGGGTTGTATGTGAAACTGCCAAGATTCGTAGTCAGATTGACCTGCGCCGTTTGTATTCCATCCAGTTTGTTAACGGCACGTTCGACGGCTGCAGAACATGCGGCACATGACATACCTTCAATGAGCAGATCCGTTTTTATATATTGACCATTATCTATGTTTTCTGTTCCTATATCCTCTGTAGGTATCGGGACTGTATGGGCCTGATCCTCAAGGATTTTACCGTCTATCATTTGATTGTTTCCCTTCCATATGAAATGTGCGGCCGCGAATTTCCCTTTATGAACAGCAGGAATTCCCTAATGGCGGAGCCACATCTGTTTGAGCGGGTGATTTCTGTGCATTCGGATCTTCGGGACCGACCGTACCGGATATACCGGATGCCGAATCAACGATCTGGATCTGTCCGGTTACCATGCCCATCCAGCAGGAATACGTTAATGTTCCCGATTCTGAAGGAGTAAATCGAATATAGTTGTCGCCCTCCTGAAGATTTACCTGCATATTATAAGCATCGAGAATCATCATTTTATTGCAGCCGGTCAGCACTCCCGGATCCACTTTGATATTCCAAACGACCGGAACGCCCTTTTGAACGACAATATTCGGATACAATCCGCCCGAAAAGGTTGAGGAAACATTCTGTACCTGATTTGCATTGGCACTGCCGGATACTGCTGTTGTATCAGCAGCTTGTGCCGTCGTCGCTGTTGCTGCTGCGGGGGAGTCAGCCTCCACCACCTGGATCTGACCGGTTACCATGCCCATCCAGCAGGAATACGTTATCGTTCCGGTATCTTTCGGCGTAAACTTGATAATGTTGTCGCCCTCTTTCAGTGTTACCTGAATATTATAGGCGGTTAGAACCAGTGTCTGATTACAGCCTGTCAGGCTGGATGCGTCCGCTTTCAGATCCCAGACAACCGGAATTCCTTTCTGTACGGTAAAATTCGGATACCCATTTCGGGAAAGTGTTGTTGTAATGTTCTGAACGCCGTCCTTCGTTGCAGCGGCTGTGCCGGCAGCCGACACATTTCCGGACGTATGTGACAGATGAAAAACAGATGCGACCGTCGGGAAACTCATACCCGACAGCACAAACCCTCTTCCAAACATGATGATTCCCAGGACTACAACGAGAATGGCACTCACTTTGATCATTTTTTTTGTAAATTTGCTTCCGATAAACGTAACAATCGCCCCCAATCCAAATAATAATGGTACTGTACCCAGACTAAAAAAGAACATTGACATAGCGCCGGCAATAAAGGAACCCGTTCCAAGTGCATAGATCTGCATCGCCTGTAACGGACCGCAGGGCATGAGACCGTTCAAAAGACCCACAATAAACGGGCCCTTTCCTTTGCCTGCCGCCCCGGCCTTTACACGAAAGATCCGCGGCAGCCGCGGTGTTATTTTATTCATCCAGGGAAAAATCCCGAGCATGCTGATACCCATGACGACCATGAACAGTCCCGCTATAATGGCAACCACTCCGCGAGCTTGTCCGGAAAAGCTGACAGCCGATCCCAACGCTCCTGCGATACCGCCGATGATTGTATAGGAAATCACCCGGCCGAGATTGTAAAGCAGGCTGGGAAGAACCTTGGCTTTCGTTCCAGCAGTCTCAGAACCTTTAGGAATGCACTGGGACATGCTGATGCCCCCGCACATCGCTACGCAGTGCAGCGAGGTCAGAAGGCCGATAACAAAGAGCACTCCGTAACCCATGGAAGACGTAACCTGCGGAATGTTGTTGAATCCAACCGTCTTATCAATAAAAAGATACACTCCCAGAAGAATAACAACGACCCCCAGAAACTGAAGTGGTGAAAAACTTTTTTCCTTCTTTACCGGAGTTCTGACACTTCCTGCGGTTCCGTCCGATCTGACGGTTTTGTCCGGTCTGACGGTTCCGCTGTTTCCGGCTGATCCATTTGGCACCGCACGTTCCATTTCAAATCCTGCTTTTTTGAGAGTACTCTTGATGTACTTATAGTTGATTTGAGATGGATCATATGTAACAGAAAGCGAACGGTTCGAAAAACTTGACCGAACCTCTTTTATGCCGCGCAAAGTCTGCAATTTCTGTTCGATGACCCCCTCACAGCCCGTACATGACATGCCTTGAATCTTATACGTCGCCTGAACAAGATTTGCGTACATATTTCGTTTCCTTTCGTGCATTGCTTTTTTACAATGTCCTGCACGATCAATCTACTGATTTGTTGTGAAGATAATATGTAGAACATTCTGCTTTCGTCCTGTTCGACCAGAGCATTCCCGACAGCATCCGGCGTTCTCCCGAATAGATTTGATATTCATGATGGCAGGTGAACACCCCGATATAAATTCCGGCTCTGAACAGGACAGATGATGTTGATGCAAATGGATAGATTCACGACACAAAAGTCATCCGCCCCAAAAAAGCAAAACAAACGGTAAAAGCGATACTGTTAGTGTCAAACCAATATTTTTTGCAACTCGCCGATTCATTTCATGCAAATATTTATTTAAAACATCTTGATCTCATATTGAATATCTAGTGAGTTTTGCGAAAGAAGGCCATTTCATTACAACCTGCACATCGAACCTGTTTTCTAACAAAAGATCAATATTCCAGTGTAATTGTGCGAATATTCAACCATTTTCAAGCATTTTGATCCCGTTTTCGCAAATGGATTCGATAATGTGCAGTCTTTCCAATTGCGCAAACGAAACAGAAAATCCATTATTGCCAAATCTCTATAACTATTTATGCATATGT
>JADGQQ010000097.1 GCA_017881645.1 Clostridia bacterium | reverse complement strand
CGAAGGTTCTACCAGATATCTCCTAATACAGTCTCAACGAACACTTTGGCAATTTCTGCATCGAACTGCGTTCCTGCATTTTCGCGGATTTTCGCGACGGCCTTCTCCTGTGTAATCGCCTTACGGGAAGGACGGTCAAAGGTCATCGAATCATAGGCCTCAGCTATGGCGATGATACGTGCTTTCCAGAGAATCGCCTCGCCTTTGAGACCTTTCGGATAACCCGTCCCGTCCATATGTTCATGATGTGCAAGAATATACTCAGCAATATTGTAGTATTCACTGGAGGTGCTTAAGATGCGGTATCCGGTGTCGGGATGGTCTTTCATCTGTGCCCATTCTGCGTCCGACAGATTGTCCGGATTATTAAGAATCCCCTCATCCAGCGCGATTTTTCCGATATCATGCAGAGCGCCCGCTGTCTTTAGTTCGCGGACTTCATCGTCGGGCAGGTTGAAGGCTTCCCCTATGGATGCACATATTGTACCGACTCTTCTTGCATGTTCGCTTTCCCATGGGCATTTATTTTGCAGCGCCTTCGTAATGACCTTGATCATTTCGTTTCTATTTCCCGGATTGCTCAGAACCTTCTGCTGGTACAGCAGATTCTCGGCGCTTTTCAGAACCGATTCAATCGTCTGTTCTTCGTTTTCTTTCGTGCCCCAGCCAAATGAAACAGACACAGATATATCGTTTATTTTCGCACGTTCAATTTTCTCTTTGAGACGATGTGCCAGCTTCTCCGCGGAAACAATATCCGTCTTCGGAAGCAAAACGACAAATTCATCTCCTCCGATGCGTGCGATGATGTCGTCCGCACGGCACACATTGCGGATTGTATCAGCTGCCTGAAAAATAAACTGATCACCGACCTGATGTCCGAAGGCATCATTGATCGTCTTCAGTCCGTTCAAATCCGCATAGATCAGAGAAATCGGCAGGTTTCGCGCCTTATCAAGCCGTTTTACTTCTTCTTCGAAATACCTCCGGTTGTATGTCCCGGTAAGCTGATCATGATAACTTAAATACTCAATTTTCCTCTGCCGTTCTTTCTTCTCGCTGAAATCCCTGAATACAAGAACGCATCCGACCACGGTACCTTCTTTATTCTTAATCGGTGCTGCGGTATCCTCGATCATTTTCTCGGAACCGTCTCTGGCAATGAGTACCGTATGGTTGGCAAGTTCGACGATTTGGCCGGTTGCAAAGACTTCCTTCATCGGATTCGGAAGTCTCTCCCTCGAATATTCGTTGACTATAAAGAAAACCGTCTCGAATGGTTTGCCTTTCGCCTCATTCTGTTTCCACCCCGTCAGCCGCTCGGCAACAGGATTCAGAAAATCGACCGTTCCGTCGGTATCCACGGCAATAACCCCGTCGCCCACCAAAGTCAGCGTTGACTTAAGTTTTGCTTCAGATACAAAGTTGCGGTGAGACTGTGCGTAGCTTCTCAGAAAGCGAGAGTATAAAAGTCTGTGTACAACGATTGCGATCGTGATTAAAAATACAATTGCAACGGTCTGAGACGTGTAGAACACAAGTCCGGTCGAATAGGTATCCGGAAAAAACATCACATACAGCCAGAGACTAATGGTTACAAAGGAAATCACAACCAGCATGGTCTTCTTAATACGAAGAAGAGAGATTAAAACGAGAATGCCGGCATACAGCCATACCGAAGTACCTAAAAGATAGTACAGGCGAAGTACCATGTAGACGAGCATTGCCGGGAAAAGGGCCGTCAGTACATATTCCTTCCTCTTTTCATTCTTTGCCTCGCGCGAATAAATCTCGCAAAAGAGTCCCGCTCCGAAAAGAACCAGGCAATCGAGAAGAAAAGTCTTCCAATCTTCGTGAAGATAAAAATACCGCGCCAGAAAGGTGGTTATCGCACCCAGAATTAAAAGAGGAGCAATGAACATCCTCGCAATTGTATTCTCGTATACAAGAAGATCGCTCTCCTCATATGTATCGTTCATTTTCTCATATGTATCGTTCATTTTCCGGATAATTCCCGGAATAAGATTCCTGGTTTTCATAATACCCCCGCCAAGAGCTGAACAGTAACCGGCAAGAATTTCCGCACATACACGAATCCCACGGGAACCCCGATTACAGAACATTCATACGCCTGCGGATGCGGATAAACACATAAAATTATACCATGAATTCCGGGGGAATCCCAAAGAACCTTACGCGTTTCGGCGCAAAGGTATGCTTTGCCCTCAGCATGCCTTTTGTCCAGCGGCCACAAAAGTACCCACTCGATTTTTAAATCAAAAGAGTACATAATGTAAAAAAAGACGTTGAAAAATTACTGCAAGGAGGATGATGAAATGTATTGTCAAAAATGCGGGCAGCCGCTGGAAGACCATGTTCTCTTCTGTCAGAAATGCGGTACAAAAGTTCTGCCGCCGCAAAATGCTGCAATTGTCACAAACGCCATACCCGTATCCGCGGCAAGTCCGGTTCCTCCGGCTGCTCCGGCTGCGATGGCTCCGACTGGAGCACCTCTTGCTGCGGTTGCTTCTGTTGCTGCGTCCGCACCCGTCGCAGCTCCCATCGTACCGCTTGCGCCAACAGCCGCCGAACCGCCTAAAAAGAAAAAAAAGAAACCGGTTGGCTGTATTGTTACTTTATCGATTCTTCTGATTGTTCTTCTTGGCATAGGCTGGTTTATCGCATCCATATTCGGACTTTTCGGTCCAAAGGATCTGGGTGTCCATTACACGGAAAAAGATTACCAGAGCGCCATGGCGAAAATCGGCACGCAGGTCACATTTGACGGGATGACCGGTGACGAACTCAGGGATTATACAAAAGACCTCAAGAAATCCGGCAAAAAGCTGTCGGTCAATGATTATACATGGACGCATTCGGATTTTCAGGAGAAACATTTCGAACTGACGCCGAACGAAGCCACTGCACTTTTGAATGAAATCGCGCCCGGGTTCTTCTGGTTTCAAAGCCAGCAGATCAAGGTTCTTTCGAATGGAGATGTCGAGGCTTCCGGAACACTTCTGCTGCAAAAAGCATTGACTGACCTGTATCCGGAATACAAAGACAAATCCCCTTATAACGCGATTTCCAAACTCAATCTTTATGCCGTCGGCAGCATTGAGATCACCGAAAACAAGCTGACGCTCGATACGAAGGTTTTCAAGGCGGGACCCATTATCCCCGTATCCGCTCAGATGCTAAATGACAACGCATCGTATTTTGAAGCGCTGTACAGCTGCGTCCCGGGTCTGGTGATTCATTCGCTCAAAGTAAATGATCAGGGCAACTTTGTCGTTGATGCTTTGATTCCGCAGAAAACGGTTATCACGGAGAAGAATCCATGATGCGGCACATGATGCTAGCCGGAGAGAAGAAGGAGATTCCGCCCTTTCCGAACCATCGGGATTATGTATATCGCTGCAGGCGGTTTTTCGAGGCCAAATCCATTCCGTCCTTTCTCTCCATCGCCCGGTTCCGTGCCGTGCAGGAAGTCTGGAAAGGATTTAGATACAAGTGCGGTATCCCGCGGGACATTCTGATCGATCCGACGAATGCCTGCAATCTTCACTGTAAAGGCTGTTGGGCAGGCGACTATGACAGCGCGCCCTCTCTATCCTATGAGAAACTGGACAGTCTTATGACTGAGGCGACCCATCTCGGAACAATGGACATCCTGATGACCGGAGGTGAGCCGCTTGTCAGGAAAGACGACATTCTTCGCCTCGCCGAAAAACATCGACGTCTGTATTTCGGCATCTTCACGAACGGGACGCTGATCGACGAGGCGTTCGTCCGTCAAATGAAAGAGCTCGGCAACGTCAGTGTTTTCGTCAGCATCGAAGGTTTTCGCGAAGATACGGATTTCCGCCGCGGAACCGGCACCTATGATAAGGTCCTCACAGCTATGGCGCTCCTGAAAAAATACGACATCGCATATGGATTCTCTCTCTGCTACCACCAGAAAAACTATAAAGCGGTAACCAGTGATGAGTTCCTGGATTTTTTACGGGCACAGGGCGCCTGGTTCGGTTGGGCGTTTGGATACCGTCCGATCGGCATCCATGCGGATCTCTCTTTGTGTCTCGATGCAGCAGCCCGCGAATATACGCGGAATCAAATCAACGATTATTGCCGGAGACACGACTTCACGATCATTGATCTTTTTAACAACGGCCATAAAGCATATGGCTGTGTCGGAGCCGGCAGCGGATATATTCATATCACTGCCAACGGAGATGTCGAACCGTGCGCATTCTGCCACTATTCGGATTCGAATATCAACGATATGTCCCTGCAGCAGGCATTGCAATCCCGGTTCTTCCGAGCATTCCGCAGGGCGCAGCCTTTCTCGGACAGCGCTCTCCGACCATGTCCGATGATGGACGTGCCGGATGCCATTGTGTCCCTCGTCGAAAAAAACGGAGCGGCCTCCACACATGGTGCAAGTCCTGAAACCGCCCGTGCATTTTCCGGCAAAGTGCAGTCTCTTGCGGATGATTGGGCTGTGTACACGCAGACGAAAAGCAAAGCCTTTACCCCCGGCGAAGCGCGGAGATACAAGGTGCTGCAGCGGATTCTTATGATTCGAAAATGGTCTGCGGGCGATTTGAAAAAACAGCGCAAAGAATAATATGCATCCGTCCATTGCCTGTACTTTGATTTTATTCTTCCAGCATTTGCAGCACATCGCGATATAACTGTCGTTTCCGCCCAGAAAGACCTGTTCACCCCGTGTAACTATTTTGCCGCGGCTGTCGATACGGACCGTATGACGGATGAACCGTCGCGGTCGTCCGTAGATGGCTTAATGAGCCAGACTTTCATATTGCGCTCTTCATAGTTCTATTTTTATCGGGTGCCTTAATCGTATGGGATACCTTCCGCCTTCGGCGCACTTCTTGAAAAGGAACCGCCGGAAACCGATCCGGTATCAGGGCCAGTAGACCTGCTCAACAGAGACTACAACGCCGTCCGTCACAGTAACATAATAGAAGAATGAGTGAAGAATCAGATCCGGATTCAGAGCATAAATTGTATTCAAATCTTCATAGCTTGCATCAACGGGGTCCGCACCGGATACCATCGATCCATCCGCATTGTACATCAGCTTCAGCGGCGTTACACTGAGATCTACCGTCCGAAGCTGCGGGTTAATATTTTTCAGAACAAATTCCGAATCCGCAAAGCCATCTACATAAGCCTGTGCATCCGCTTGCGTATATCCTTCATGATCGACAAGCCATTGAACGGCCGCATCGCCCTTGAGCATGTCAAAATAGTCGAATTCTGCCCATCCGTTCGACGGGTCGTATGTTACCATATTGGCATAGCTTGAATACATGGATGCCGTATTGGTCGGTGTCACTTTCGGAACGGATGCCGTTGCTTCCGCAGGTGCAGCGGTTGGGCTCGGAGTGATCCCGGTCGTGGCTTGTGTCACTGCCGTTGTCGATGCGTCCGCAGCCGTTGTCATTGCAGTCGTTGTCATTGCAGTCGTTGTCATTGCAGTCGTTACATCCGATGTCAACTGCGGAGTGTCTTTCTTCAGGGTCACCGTACAGGACCCGACGGTAATCGAAACCAACAAACAAATACCTGTGATCCATATTTTTTTCACTGGGCACCTCCTGCATAATGTAACGGTCGTTCTTTGCAAAAATAATTATACCATTTCTGCGTTTCGTTATGATACATTCCGGATAATCCGGATCCGGAACCGCTTATGCTGGTTTCCCTTACGGTCCACTAGCCGAAAACACGGATTGGCTGTATATGTCTATATTTTATTACAGGCAGTAGTAATTGTAAATAGTCTATTTGGAAAGTATTTGATCAAACAAAAAAGGGGGGAATCTTTCGACTCCGCCCTTCCTTTTTACAGACATCTCAACTTGAATTTTACTTGTCTCAGATCACCGGAGCGACTTCTTCAACAACTTCCTCAAGGACTCTCTTCAGAGGCTTGATATGTGCGTACTGCTCATTTTCCGGATCCAGTATTTTGATTCCTTCCGGCAGGTGAAAATTCCCGGCAAGAATGATATCTCCCAATTCCATTTTAGAAACATCCACGGAAACACTGTCAGGCATCAGGACTGTTCTTCCCATGACTTCAATTTCGTTTCTGTTGACCTGCACCTGAAGCAGTCTGTGCTCAAGTTCATCACGGCCGTGATAGTAGATCGGCAGCATCATTTTGACTTCCTGATCCTTGGAGACAAGAAGAATCGCGACATGCAGGACTTTCCGGTCCACGGGGGACTTCTGCACTTCCTTAATAAACCCGTATTTCTTATCGCCGTCGATATCCACCCAAAGTTTCGCATTGGATCCATGATTGACGATGACTTTGTTCAATGCCGAAGTGTCAAACTGAACGGATGCTGATGCCGTTCCCGGACCATTCAGAACGCCCGGTGTAAAGCCGGCTTCTCTGATCTTTTTGGGGTTATCGGTCCGCAACGTTGCCTTTAAAATTGTATCTTCCATATAACTCGCTCCTCTTGGCTCCCGCCATTTTCGAAAAGAGGGATCAAATCGTCTCATTTGTTCAACTTCTATCGGATGAAAATCAAGTCCTGTGAGTCTCTTGATCCCGGAATACTCCCCGTGACAATTGCTGTCACATCGCGAATGAAGGTAACAAAACAAAAAGATTCTGCCCGAACTTGTGTCCAAAGCATCTTTTACTTTATATATTATAACACTGCTGAGTACGCACGTCCGATAAATCGCACGATTCCGGGCCTTGCGTTCAGGCAGCGCAAAATCAAACGCAGGATAATGCTTCGCAATGTCATCCTTTGTGCGAATCTATTTCCTCGGCAAAATCAGTGTCTGCAGAATCCGGCCGAGGATCGTCAATCCTTCAACGATTCTCTCCTCCGGCATATTGGAGAAATTGATCCGGAAAGTATTCTCGTGCCCGCCGTTCGGGAAAAATGATCCGCCCGGAACGAACGCGACGTTCTGCTCGAGACTTAGCGTCAGGACGTCCCTGGCATTCATTTCATCCGGCAGTTCCACCCATGCGAAAAGCCCGCCGTGGGGTCTCGTAAAAGTTGCGCCGGCCGGAAATTCTTTCTCCATAACCTGAACAGCCAGATCTCTTCTGCGTCTGTATACATCACGGATTCTACCGATATGCTCGTCGATATCATAAAGCTCCAGATATTTGGCAATTTCCATCTGCGCGATCGTGTTGCATTGCAGATCCGTTCCCTGCTTCGCCAGCACGAATTTGCGGATGATTTCTTTCTCTCCGGCGATCCACCCGATACGATAGCCCGGACAGAAAATTTTTGAGAACGTCCCCGTACAGAGCACGTACCCCTGCCCGTCAAAAGATTTCACCGATGGCAGAGATTCTCCTTCGAACCGCAGTTCTCCATACGGGTTGTCTTCTATAACAATAACCCGGTGCCGGTCGGCTGCCTCAGCGAGTCTTCTTCGTCTTTCCAGACTCCATGTCTTTCCTGTCGGATTCTGAAATTCCGGAATGACATAAATCATTTTGATGTTCTTCACACTGTTAAGAATTCTCTCAAGATCCTCAATGACCATGCCGTCGTCATCGGTCGGCACTTCAACAAAATCGCATTCATATGCACGAAATGCAGAAATGGCGGCAAGATACGTTGGACTTTCACACAGAACCACATCTCCCTTATCCAGAAAAACTTTACCGGATAAGTCGAGCGCCTGCTGTGAGCCATGCGTAATCAATACATGATCCGCTTCAAAAGATGTCCCGAGATGAGAATTCATCCGGTTGGCAATCCACTCGCGCAAGGGAAGATACCCCTCCGTCGTTGTGTACTGGAGTGCGATGGCGCCCGATTCCTCAAGCACTGTCTGATTCACTCTTTTTATCTCCTCGATCGGGAAAAGTTCCGGTGCAGGCAGACCGCCCGCAAAGGATATAACCTCCGGCCTTTGCGTAACTTTCAGTATTTCCCGGATTTCAGAGGCCTTGAGATTTGACATTCTTTGGGCGTATTTGTATTCCATTATTGTTCTCCATTCGGCTTCTTATTTCACTCGCATAATTTTCCGTGCAATCGCCGCGACCGGCTTGAAAAGAGGTCCTTCCATGGACTTCCGGACATTCTTGAGCTCTGCTCGGATTGCAATATTCTGCGGGCAGTGACTTTCACATTTGCCGCACTCCGTACAACGGGATGCATTTCCCGGCTTTGACGACCATACGCCGAGTGCCTGCATATATTGAAATTTCGAGGCCGTTCCCGGCATCAGATACTTATCGTTATAGAGGGAAAAGCATCCAGGAATATCCACGCCGAAGGGACAAGGCATGCAATAACCGCAGGCCGTACAGGGCACTTTGGTTTTTGCGAGAAGTTCTTCTTTGACGCGCCGGAAGACATCGAGCTCCTGTTCTGTAAGGGCATTGGCTTTGGCGCCGGCGGCGATACGAATATTTTCTTCGAGCTGCGCTTCGTCACTCATACCGGACAGGAGAACTGTAACCTCCGGATGATTCCATACCCAGCGCAGCGCCCATTCGGCCGGCGTACGGTTGCTGTCGCCTTCGGCAAAAGCAGCTTTCGAGTGCTCCGGCAGGTTGTTGACAAGTTTGCCGCCGCGAAGAGGTTCCATGGCAATCACCGGAATTCCAAGACTTGCCGCAAGATGCAGCCCGGACGTACCGGCCTGATTGTTCTCATCCATGTAATTGAATTGGATCTGACAGAAGTCCCACGGATACGCCTGCACGATTTCTTCAAACGCAGCCTTCGACCCATGAAAAGAGAATCCGATATTCTTTATCGTTCCGGCAGCCTTCAGGTCTTCCATCCACGCAAGAACGCCGATATTCACCATCCGGTCGAACATCGCTTTTTCGGTCAGCATATGCAGAAGATAGTAGTCGATATAGTCTGTCTGCAGCCGTGCAAGTTCCGTGGCGAAGATTTTTTTGGCGCTGTCGAGCTTGGCGACCATAAATGGCGGGAGCTTTGTTGCGATCCGTACCTTTTCGCGAAATCCGCCGGCAAGAGCCTTTCCAAGAAGAATCTCACTTTTCCCTTTCTGGTATATGTAGG
>JADGQQ010000096.1 GCA_017881645.1 Clostridia bacterium | reverse complement strand
CGTGATATCCATCGGTTTCCAATACGATCGATAAATAATGAATTTACCTGAAAACTTGAAAATCTCATCATTACTTTGTATCTGCGGAAGCGATCGTAAGATCCTGGCAGACATGACCATTCACGATATGCTCTGCAATCACACGTTTTGCTTTGTTGGCATCCATTTTGATATAGGTAACTTTCTCTCCGTCCGCATCAATTACTTCAACGATGGGTTCAAGACGGCAGAGGCCGAGACAGCCCGTCATCGTGACGCTTACATCTGTAATACTCCGTATCTGCAATTCTTCGAGCAGCGAATTCATCACCGGTCTTGCGCCGGCAGCGATTCCGCAAGTGGCCATTCCGACGATAATTCGTTTTCCGCTCTGGCTTCGAACGGACATGTCCGATTGTGCAGCCGTTCTGATTTTTTCAAGATCCGCAAGTGTTTTCATTCTATATACCTCCTAAAATGTTTTCCTGTTTTTCAGCAATATAATCACGAATAAAAAAGTATACTTCGGGTTCTGACAGAGGAACGGGGCCCAGCAGCTCTCTCATTTCAGCAGTGTCCAGACCCGCTTCCATCCCGGAACGATTCACAAACCTGCATACAAAATCGAGATTTGGATATGCGCTTATGAGTCCGGATAATGTCTCTCCCATGTTTCCTAAAGGAACCCTGTCAATGGAAGAAATCGCGAAGGTTGCCGTTATGCCTGTTCCGGACCCCAGATCTGAAGTAACCGTGAGATGCCCGCCTGAGATCCGGCAAGCTTCTTCCAGAAACGATAATCCAAGTCCGACTTTACGGGTGGTTCTCGTCGTAGAAAAAGGGTTCTTAACATCAGCAAGCATTTCCTCAGTCATACCTGTGCCGTTATCCGTCACCTGAACCGTAAGCACGGCCGCCGCGGCATCCTCTTCAATTCGAACCGACATCCGTGTTGCTCCGGCTGTAATGGAATTATTAAGGATATCGAGAATATGCAGGGATATTTCAAGCATTTCCAGTTCCTGTCTCTCTGTATATCACGCATGATATGCACTCTGCGTCACAAAACAGCACCTGAGTCGCTTTGTTAACCCGGTCATTATATCACTTGACTGACATTTCCCGCAACGCTTGCACAATGTGTTCCGCATCGAAATTGTCTTCGAAAATGGATGGAAATTCAAGCGTTTCAACTGGTTCAGAAATATCCGCGAGTCGATGCGCATCCGAATTTCGAATATAGGAATACTCGCTCATGTTCGGGCGGTACTTAAGAAATGACTTCCACTGACAATTTTTTGAGATTTCAACCATTCGAACGGGCAGTTCTTCCGGAATCGCACCCAAGCATGCCAAAATACTGTATGATTCACGATCGACATGTGCCGGAATCATGCAGCCGCCGGCTCTTCGTATTTTATCGGTCAGCTGTATGGAGTTTTGAAAGCTGGCAGTTGAAAGAAGATTTTTAACCGTTCCAGTGATTTCATCATTCTCATCAAATAGATATTGTTCTCCGAAAATATCGGGGACATTCGGAATCTGCGGCTGAAAGATACGCAGGTACTCCTCAAAAGCTAATGCCGCAGACAGAGTCGGGAAAAAGGCAAGCATATGAAATCCTTCTGCACATTCCACTTCCATTCCGGGAAGGATGACCGGAGCCGATCCCTGTTCCTTCCGGATACGTTCTGCCGCAGCAAAGGCGCTCTTCAAATTTGCGCAAGTCTGGTGATCCGTAATGGCTATGACATCCAACCCTTTTAGATAAGCCATGCCGACAATATTGCCGGGCGACATATCCGCCTCCGCGCAGGGTGACAGTGCAGAATGAATATGAAGGTCATACGATATTTTCATTCGCGCTTCCTTTTGCCGCAGACAGGAATCCCGCCAGTTTTACGGCAGCATCATATGTGGTATCCGGACTGCTGCAGATGCAGATATGTTCTTCTCTGGCTTTCGCCAGAACACTGTCACTCATCTGTACATTTTCCGTAAGAATTACGCACGGGCATTCAGAAAGATGTGCCACAGCAACAACATTCATGGAGTTTAATATGGTAAACCAGCACGTTTCCGGATCCAGTCGAGACATGACCCAGCTTAGCATATCGCAGCAGCAGCCATGCAATAGATCATGATCCGTATATACACCGGTCACGACCCGGAGATCCAGATCCTTAACAAAGCTGGAGATTTTATATGCCATTGTTGACTCCGTTCTTCATCATTCCTCTTAGAGCTTCAGTATATTGATCTCCTGAGCGACTTTTCGAATTTGTTCCTTTAACTTAATGATACAGTCGGTTTCGAGTGCATTTCCTTGTACGATATCTTCAGCGAGTGCAGCACATGTGGGTGCCCCGCAGGCACCGCAGTCAAGTCCAGGTAAAGTAGACAGGATTTTTTCCATTTGATCGTATTTGCCAAGAGCTGTCTCAATGTCTTCGTCCAGTCGCATCGAATCGTTATCGGACAAAGGTTCCTCCCAGATGTGAGGATCCAAGGCATTGGAATGAAGGCAGTTGCCCGGATTCTTCCCGTGGTCTTCTCTGGCTTTGTGAATGACGCTTCGCATCCTTGCTTTTGCAGAAAAAGGATTGGTTGCAGTTAACGGACCACCGATACAGCCTCCGAAACAACAGGAGGGTTCAACAAATTCAATATCTTTCAGATTCTCATTCTCAATTTCATTCAAAATGGAAATGACATTGTGAATGCCGTCAACAGCCATATACTTTTCCGTATCTAGAGTTGAGGCTTCACCTCCTGATGTAGCCCATTGTACTCCGGTCGGATCTGCCAGAGGATGCGCATCCGCCTTCCCTGAAGAATCCGAAGACCCGGCATCAGGCTTTTCCAGCAAATTCAGCAAAAGAGGATACACATCATGCATTGCGAGTACATAATTCACATCGGATTCTTTCTGACCCAAAGGATTGAGTGATGCCGACCTTTTGGACGGGCAGGGCGAAATAAAATAGATCATGACATTTTCAGGCGGTACGCCGGATTTTTTTGAGGCTTCTTCTCTCGCATAGCGAGCTGTTATTTCCATGGGCGCATCCAGAGAAATAAGATGAGGAATCAGTGATTTGTATTTCATTTGGATGAGCCGGACAACAACGGGGCAGGCTGACGAAATGAGCGGAAATCCTGACTCCGTCCCGTCCTTCAGGACTTCTTCGGCAGCTCTGGTCTCATTGAGAATTTCTCTTGTTCTGACTGATGATGCCGCGGCACCCAATGCGACTTCATAAACATAATCAAAACCAAGGGTGTTCATAGCATTTAGAATCGATGCCCTGTTGGCCGGAACACTGAATTGCGAATAAAGGGACGGCGGAATCAACGCAACGCACGGAAAATCATCATGACGTTCTGACAGTTCAGGAAGAGTATCCGTCACAGCTCGTTTGGCATGATGCGGGCAGATTCGAATACATTCGGCGCAGTCAATGCACCGGTTTTCGTCAATGACGGCTTTCCCGTCTCTTACACGAATCGCTTCCGTCGGGCAGCCCTTAATGCAGTTTGTACAGCCCATGCACAGTTCTCTGTTTAGTGACACGCTATGAAGTCTTCCCACGTCATTTCCCTCATCAATCAAAATCTAATATGCATTGTAACTTTGGTACCTTCGCCCATTTTTGTATCAATTTCCAGAAGATCAACTTGTTTCTTAATGTTCGGAAGACCCATGCCGGCACCGAATCCCATGGCTCTCGCAGAATCCGGCGCAGTTGAAAAACCCTCCGTCATCGCCTGCTCCACATCCGGTATTCCGGGTCCATGATCGATAATTTCAATCATTACCGAATCGGGAAAAATATGAACAACAGCCACACCGCCGTGTCCGTGAATAACCGCATTAATTTCGGCTTCATACATCGCAATGGATGCGCGTTTGATTGATAACGGCCGGACGCCAAGACGTGTTAACGCTTTTTTCATATGACTTGAGGCTTCTCCGGCATGTGTGAAATCGTTGGCCTGAATGGTATATTCGCGAATTAGAGGTTCTATGACTGCTCCTCCTTCCCGCGAACGCCGGCCTCATGCAGAAGACCACAGCTGGTAAACATTGTATATGGAGTTGAAAGTAATGAAATATCCTTCTCATTAGCGAGACTGCACATTAATTCATCCGGAAGTTTCCCCCGGACAAAGACGATCACATGCACGTCCAGCATCTCCGCTGTGCGGATCGTCTGCGGATTTACCAGTCCGGTCAGCATCATTTGATTGGCCGAACATGAGAATGCCATAACGTCGCTCATGAGGTCCGCACCGCAGGCAACTTTTATGTCGAGTCCCGTATCTTTGGCAGGAACGACGACTTTGGCTTTCAGTAAATCGATACAATCACTAAGAATCATGAGAACCTCCCCGGAGCATTTAAGTTACTTCCGATCAAAACATAAGTGTTTTCATTATATAACCTCAATATGCAGACGGCAAATGGTATAATTAAATACATCTATTTTCGCAAAGAAAGGCAGGGATATTCATGACAAGTTTCAAGATATATCCGGAGTTGCTCTATTTTCTGCCGGAAGGCAGTCATAATCCGGACGAACTGATCCAGACACTTCGTCTTCATCCGGAGATTCATTTTGTATCTTTTGTCGGGATTGATCTTGCGGGAAATGATACGGACGAGAAGATTCCAATCTTCAATTTCATTCATCATATCGAAGAATATTTGAACGGATATATTATTAAAACAGACGGATCATCCGTCGTTTTACCCGGCATAGCAACATTGAATAACGGGCTTGTAGGCTTCGAAGCAGACAAGGAAGTCATCTGGTTTGTTGACTATAATTATGACCATATAGATACTGCGACACAGCTGCCGGTCGGCACGCTCCGCATACCTGCATTTCTCATTCATAACAATAACAAAGTCTGTTCACGATCGATTTTGAAGAGATCGGTCGGCCGATTTGCCGATATCATCAGCGAAATTCTGAAAGATCGACCGGATTTGTGCAGCCATTTTGGTTTCCATTCTGCGCAGCTCGATCACATTGAACTGCTTGCAGCAACGGAACTGGAGTTCTGGGTCAGTTCTCCTGACGAAAAAATGAATGCACAGCGCCTCACGATTTCGGAAAGTCTTAAAGAGCAATACTGGAAGCGTACAAAAGGCGTAGTCAGAACCGCTTTGGAGCAGGCAATGATTCTGCTGGAGCTCTATGGTTACAAGCCGGAAATGGCTCATAAAGAAGTTGGCGGAGTGAAGGCGCATCTTTCCGTAAAGGGTGAATTCAATAACATCATGGAACAGCTGGAGGTTGACTGGCATTATACCAATGCACTTCAGGCCGCTGATTTCGAGCTGATGGCCCGTATTTTTATTAAAGAGATTTTTCGCATGCATGGTCTGGATGTAAGCTTTTCCGCAAAACCTCTTCTTGGTGTTGCCGGAAATGGTGAACATACGCATATGAATGCGGTTGCCTGTCTCGCGGATGGCAGAAGCGTGAATATCTTCTGTCCGAAAGACATTGAGTCAGAGTATCTTGGAATCATCGGATGGGGTGCTCTTTTTGGCTTCATGAAGCATTATCCGCTCATTAATCCGTTTATATCCGTTACAAGCGATAGTTTCCGAAGATTGCAGCCGGGTTATGAGGCTCCGACGCATGCGGTTGTGTCGCTTGGCATGGATTTGCAGACCGTTACGCGCAACCGTACCGTTCTTTTGGGTCTGATCCGGGATTTCGAGAATCCAGTACGAACACGCTTTGAGATTCGTTCCCCGAACCCTCGTACCAATACATATTTGTGCCTCGCTGCCATCTACCAATGCATGCTGGACGGCATCGAATTTGTCGTTCATTCAGGTATGTCCTCTAAAGAACTTGAGAATGAGTTTTGTAAAGAATATGGTCAGGAAGGATCCTATCTTGAAAAGGACCGCCTCTATCGATCGGAAGATGATATTTTCGAAAAATATTCGGCTGCGGAAAGAGACCGGCTATTTGGAACTCCGCCATCGACCGTATATGAATCGCTCCGCAGTCTGCTTCACGATGATTCGCTTATCCCCGTTCTTTGTGCAGGCGGCGTTTTCAGCGATGATCTTCTTGCGTCCTATGCACACGCAATGCTTGACACCTGGCAAATGGAGCTGTCAGAGCGCATTATCCCCGAAAACCTGACACAGATTCGCAATTTGGTTGCCTACCATAATCCTTCGAATGTATATGATGAGGCCATGTGGAAAGAAATCGATAAGATTCGCAGCCATCTGGCCAAGGATACGCAGGATTACGTATCGGTTTTTACGGAAATACGCATGGCCATTGATGCTAGAAATTTGAAAGAATTATCTAAGCTACAGAAAATAATGAATGCTCAGCAGAGCGAACTGCTGACACGATATTCCGAATATTGTCAGAACCAAATCTGAACGGTTGTTTGAAAAAAAAGGAGAGCGAATTCGCTCTCCTTTTGATTTAATAAATTCGAATCCGGCTTATAAATCCCGGAATCATGCGGATCGCCTTATCGAGCATCTCTTCTGTCAGCGTGCCGTCCACTCCGATCAGATAAGCCGCTTCATCCGGAACAACGCCGTCAATTCGGTCGGAAAACCCGCCGCGAACTGCAACATTGATTTCGGAATCTTTCGTATCGACAGATACGCGAAGTAGTGCTTTGACTTTCGATTTTTTATGAGGTGCCAGCACAGGTTCATCAGCATAAAACCATGTTGTAATATGGGCCGCGCGGTCCTTATGAAGTGCCGCATCAAGAATATCGCCTACAACCGCAGATGCTGTCGCAAGTTTACCGGCTCCCTGCCCATAGAACATAGCGTCGCCCAAAGCATTTCCTCGAACGGAAATCGCATTGAAAACACCGTTTGCAACTGAAAGAGGTTCATCTGTTGAGACAATATGAGGCGCTACAATAGCACTGTTCTGACCGTCTTCCGGATGAAGGAATATAGCGAGAAGTTTAATTTTCCCATCCATATATCTAGCATAAGAAATATCCTGCTGCGTGACCTGCGCAATACCCTCGGAATAGATAAGATCGGAATCCACATACGCGCCGTTCAGAACAATACTTGCAAGTATCGATATTTTGCGTCTTGCATCTGTGCCGTCAATATCTGCACTCGGATTCTTTTCCGCATAGCCTTTCATCTGAGCCGCTGCAAGTGCGGAATTAAAATCTTCGCCGCTTTCCGTCATCTGTGTCAGGATATAATTTGTCGTGCCATTCACGATCCCGGCAACTTTCGAAATCCGGTTTGCAGCCAGACAACGGTGAAGAGGCCGGATAATCGGAATTCCGCCGCCGACGGAAGCTTCAAACAAATAGATGCAATGATTCTTGCTGGCCAGCTGCATCAGTTCAACACCGTGTTTCGCAACGAGTTCTTTATTGGATGTGACAACAGATTTCCCTTTAGAAAGAGCTCTCTTTGTAAGCTCATATGCAATCGTAGCCCCGCCGATGGTTTCTGCTACAACGGTTATTTCGCTGTCTTCGAAAATATCATCCGCATCTTTGGTAAACAGCGACGCAAACGGACTGTCCGGAAAGTCTCTGACGTCCAGAATCTTCTTTACCTGAATCGGAATGCCCAAATGTCTTTCCAACTGTTTCTCGTTCATGGCAATGACTTCGGCAACACCCGAACCGACAACACCAAACCCCAATATCGCTACATGAATCATACAAATACCTTCCCTGCATGTTAATTATACTTCAGAACTCTTCTATTCACGGGCAAGAATCCTGCAGGAGCGGACACCTGCAATTTTACCCACATCCGCAAGAAGCAAATCAATGGATTTTGCCATAAGGTCCGTTTCCATGGAAATGGACACGTCAGCAAGACCATTGATCGGAATGTTTTGGTTAATCGTAAGAATGTTTCCTTTCGCATTCGCGACGCATTGGATAATGCCTGATAAAATCCCGGGGAAATTCTCAACCGCGATAATCAAGGTAACAAGCTTCCCTTTACTGGTCTCGTAAAACGGCATAACTGCGTCTTTATATTTGTAATAGGCGCTTCGCGAAAGTCCGACTTTTTGAACAGCCTCATTAACCGAGCGAGATTTTCCGGCGTTCAAAAGACGTTTTACTTCCATGACCTTCACAAATACTTCAGGTAAAACAGTTGATTTGACCAAAAAATACTCATTACTTTGCGCCATAGCCAGCCTCCGCAAATATATGGGATAAAAGAACACCTGTCCTCCTTTTTGAAGAGCAAGTGTCCGCATCAGAAAAACAACTGTGTCTAGCTGAAACTATACCATGCGTCCCGAAGTTGTGCAAGCATCGCATGCAGCGCTTTGCCTCTATGACTGATTTTGTGCTTTTCAGCCGGTGAAAGCTGAGCTGTTGTTAACCCCTTTTCCGGCAGAAAAAACACCGGATCATAACCGAAGCCGTTCTCTCCAATGATTTTGTCATAGAAAATACCGTCCAAAGACTCCTGTACGGTGAAATGGCTTCCGTCAGGGAAAACAACGGCAATGGCACATATAAAATGAGCCGTTCTCATCTCAAGCGGGATATCGGCCAGAAGTTTCCACAAAGCCTGAATTTTCTCCGGATAGGTTGAGCCGGTTCCGTTGAATCGGGCCGAATAGATGCCCGGAGCACCTCCCAAAGCATCAATAGCCAATCCGGAATCGTCAGCCATGACGAAACCTCCGATGCGGCTATGAACTGCAAGAGCCTTAATCAGAGCATTCTCCTCAAATGATGTCCCGTTTTCTTCAATATCGTCTTCAACTCCCGCTTCGGTCATTGTTCGAATTTCAAAAGGAAACTCCCGAAGAATTTCCCGGATTTCCAGCACCTTGTCCTCATTCTTTGTCGCGATTACAAACGGGATATGCTGTTTTTCAGTGAGTTCCATGATTGCTCCTTTTACTGAAGTCTCCATGCCTTCGGATATAGATTTTTCATTGTGTTTCCGTTACTCTTTCCCCAGCCGACCGGAAAATGACCTGCAAGAATCAGCACGTACGCATGATCTTCCAATAATTCACGTTCTTCTTCGCTGATCATAATCGTCTCACCGTGCAGATATCGCTGCAGGCGCTCGTCATTTCTTGCGAATGAAAAAACATGCGTTTGCAGCAAATTTTCGCGCGATAGGGCCAATGCCATTGCATGGGATGGAATAAAGACGCGCCCTTTGGGAGTCATTTTGATTTCTCCGGGAAACGCACCCATTTTTACAACTTTTACCGCATCAAAAAAGACCGGCGAAATGGGCAGAATATGGGCTCTATCTCCTTGCAGATAGAATTGATGTTCCAGCTTTTTTGCATACTCCGCATAAAATGCAAGCTGCATGATTTCTTTTGCAAATGCAAGCAGAGCATCTCTTGCAGACCGGACGGTAAACAGCTTGGACGCATCGGTCTTTTTTCCCTGCTGTACGATGGATTTCATTTCATCGACATGTGCTTCTTTTGATTTTTGCAAATGAATGCAGAAATGTCCGTCTCCCCTGCTGATCTGCGGCCAGATGCGCATAGCTCCGGAAAAACTCTTTCCTGATGATACCGTTACGCCAGGAACATCCGGATGGCAAATAACTTCGTATTCCGGAAATTCGAGCAAAAACCAGTCCATCATATCTTCATTTTCACTTGTTCCGAAAGTACATGTCGAATATACGATGTGGCCGCCCGGCTTCAGCATATGGTGGGCCGAAATGAGGATTTCCCGCTGCATGATTTCACAGGACGCGGGGCCGTACCTCTCCCAGCTTTTCACGGCATTTTTATCGCGCCGGAACATACCCTCGCCGGAACATGGAGCATCAATCAAAATCCGGTCGAAAAAACCGGGAAACTTCTTTTCAAGCCGCTGCGGTGTCTCATTCGTGATTACCACATTTTCAATGCCGAACAGTTCAATGTTCCTCAGAAGGGCTCTCGCTCTCTCATCTGATATTTCATTGGCTACAAGAAGGCCCGCTCCTTGCAGATCAGAGCCGATGCGAGTTGCTTTTCCGCCCGGTGCGGCACATAGATCCAGCACGATTTCTCCGGGCTGAGTACCTAGGATTTGTGCGGGAAGCATCGCGCTTGGCTCCTGCATGTAATATACACCGGCGTGGTAATACGGGTCTTTGCCGGAAATGGCCCCGGAAATATAGTAACCGTCGGGACACCAGGGAATTGGATCCTTCTCAATGCCCAAAGAATCCAGCACCTGATGCATTTCATCCGGCTGTACTTTGAGTGTGTTGAAACGTATCCCTCTCCACGGAGTGCCGTCAAAGCTCGCAAAGAACGCATCCGGATCAAAAGACGGATGTGTTGCGAAATATTCTTTCATTCGAACGGTAAATTCATCCGGAATGATCATAAATTCAAATAGTCGCAGGCCCGGTAAGCGACTTTCTTCAAAACATCGATGGAAAACGGCGATTTAAGACCGGCCTTTTCGAGAAGCTCAAGAAATGTTCTGTTGCCGCCCTCCATACAAAGCTGGTCATAAACCTGCAGTGCCTTTTTGGGGTTTATCCGAGACAAATCCCAAATCTGCAAGGATACAACATAGGCTAGACAGTAATCAATGTAGTAGAACGGATCCGTAAAGATATGACCTTTCTTCTGCCAGGCTCCGCCCTTTTCATAGAATTCTGTGTTGTCATAATCAAGAAACGGCTGATATTTCTCTTCAAGACGATGCCAGACATTAT
>JADGQQ010000095.1 GCA_017881645.1 Clostridia bacterium | reverse complement strand
GTGATCGAGCCACAGTTTGGGAATGCCGGGGCTTTTGCCGCGAACGGCTTAGCGCGTGTTGCGGATGCCAAAAGTAAACTCTGGGGCTATATCGACAAAACGGGAGACTATGTGATCGAGCCGCAGTTTGAGCATGCCTGGGACTTTGCTAAAGTTAATTAGAAAGAATCGTCACTTAAAGATTGGGCGGATATATGCGAATTTTTCGTATATATCCGCTCTTTTTCGATCTGACATTTGTGATAGTAGAGAGAGCTGCCATGTCGTCATTTTCATGCAATTTAACTTAAATACTAATCTAACCGTTGACTTCTCATATGCTTTTATTTGGGGTTCGCCCACGAATAAAGTTGCATACCCAAGAAATCGGGATACTTGACGAAACGAATTGCATTGTGGTATGTTTGTAGAACAATCGGATGAATCTTCATTCGATTCGTTTGCACCTTGTCAATATGAATGTTACTCAAACACGATGAAGAGGAATAGTACGACATCCAAATCGCTACAGAGAGCTGCTGGCCGGTGTGAAGCAGAGCGAATTTCTTGTCTGAACTCGCCTTGGAGTGCGCTCGTTGAAAGAATTTGCAGTATATTGCGGATTTGCATAGATGGAGTCGGAGGCCAACCGTTACAATGGCAGAATATCAGGATTTGTTTCCTCGTATTCGGTTAAGGGCATCCGTTTATCGGGTGAAAAAGAGTGGTACCGCGGAAGTTTTCCTTTCGTCTCTAATACAAAAGAGACGGGAGGTTTTTTTATGCTCGAATTTTTATCATAGACAAATGGCAGGGAAGGGGAGACACCCTTCCGCTATGAAGTGTTCATGAACAGCAAATACAGATATGAAGGAGGAATTGAAAATGAATTATTCAAGGTATTCCCGTTTCCCGGCTGTTGCTATCCAAAATCGTCAATGGCCGTCCAAACAGATTGAAAAAGCTCCCATCTGGTGCAGCGTTGATCTTCGTGACGGAAATCAGGCGCTGGAGATTCCCATGAATCTGTCGCAGAAATTGAAGTTTTTTCAGTTTCTTGTGGATATTGGATTCAAAACAATTGAAATTGGATTTCCGGCAGCATCGGATACGGAATTTGATTTCTGCAGATATTTAATTGACAATCATCTGATTCCGAAAGATGTTGCAATCCAGGTGCCGACACAATCCCGCGAACATATAATTTCCCGTACAATGGAAGCTTTGCGCGGAGCACCGAGAGCAGTTGTGCATCTGTACAATTCAACATCAATACTCCAGAGAGATGTTGTGTTCAATTTTGATCAGAAGCAATGCATTGATCTGGCTGTTTCCGGCGCGAAAATGATTAAGGATCTCATTGCAGCGGATCACAGTGATACGGAATGGATCATGGAATACTCTGCGGAAAGTTTTTCCGGAACGGAATCTGATTTCGCTGTAGAAATATGTGATGCTGTACTGGATGTATGGCAGCCGACTGAAGCCAAAAAGGCGATCATCAATCTTCCGAATACGGTTGAAATGGCATCACCGAACGTATATGCGGATCAGGTCGAATACTATTGCACGCACACAAAATGGCGTGCGCAGACCATTGTTTCCATCCATCCGCACAACGACAGAGGAACAGCCGTTGCTGCATCCGAAATGGGTGTTCTTGCCGGTGCAGACCGGGTCGAGGGAACACTTTTCGGTAACGGAGAGCGTACGGGAAATGCAGATATTCTGACGATCGGCATGAACCTGTTTATGCACGGAATCGATCCGGTACTGGATTTTTCTGATATTAATCAGATTATCGAAGTATATGAAGAATGCACGAACCTGAAAGTGCCTCCGCGCCATCCCTGGGCCGGGAAACTTGTATTTACGGCGTTTTCCGGATCGCATCAGGATGCGATTAAGAAGGGCATGACGAAGATGAAGGGTCACCCGGAACACTGGGAAGTCCCGTATCTGCCGATCGACCCGAAAGATGTCGGAAGAAGCTATGATCCCATTATCAGGATCAACAGTCAGTCAGGGAAGGGCGGCGTAGCCTTCATTCTTGAGGCGAATTTCGGCATAATTCTTCCGAAAAGCTTCCAGCGGGATTTCGGTGCAATTTGCACGAAGGTATCCGATGTTCGGCAGAGTGAACTCCTCCCGTCTGAAATCTTTAAATTGTTCGATGATACATATGTTAATGTCGTGAGTCCGTTTACGTTGAAGTCCTACAGGGAAGAATCTCTGGACGATAATCATGTTACCGTGCAGGCGTCCTTGTTGAAGGACAGCGAATTGATCCAAATCTCAGGAGAAGGCAATGGTTTGCTGGATGCATTCTGTCATGGACTTTCAAAGGTAATCGGCGATGCATTGACGATCACAACGTATCACGAGCATGCCATGCAAAGCGGATCTGATTCAGCTGCTATAACATATGTGGAAATACAGCGTCTGGGCGATGGAAAATATCTGGGAGCCGGAATTTCAAGTTCCGTAACCAAATCATCGCTGCGTGCCGTTGTCAGTGCTGTGAATCGTATGATTGCAGATATGGCCAATAATTAATTCAACAGATTAAAATAGATCTGAAACAAAATAGTTTAGAACGCCTGATGGAAAATATTCTGTCAGGCGTTCTTTGGTAAGTGAATTGAATCGAAGGAATTGGGGTTTCAAATAGAAGTGCCCATAACGAATTGCTTTTGACTTGAAAGACAGGAAAACAAGCCAATATCGTGAAATGCATGATTTTCTCTTGAAAACCTCTTCTCTATTAAACAAAACTGTCATTTTGTTTAATAGAGTATCTAAAAAAATACACAAAATATCCGTTCTTCTTCTGTTATGGTCCTGAAGTTTCAACGGCTGGTGTCGTTGTTGGTGTCGTTGTTGGTGTGTCTGTAATCTGAAAGACAACAATATTGGAAGTTTCGCCGGATGCGTTAAACGGATCATCCTTCGTGAGATCTTTCATGTTGCTGATTCCTATCATCTGTTTGTATTCTTCAGAATTCCGAAGCGGATCCAGCCACTTATACAGAATAAAAACAAAAGCAATAACAATTAGCGTAAGGATAATCCCGCGAATCATATGCTGAAATTTGATAGCACGATATCTTCTGTCGACATTCTTCTTCGAGGTATAACCAATCAGTACGTATACTTTGTTTTTGGTTTTTCTTTTCGGCATCCTCTTATGCAGATTACGCCATCTGAGATATTTATTTTTTACTTTCGAAGGGATATTGCGAATATAACGAACCGACGCCCAGAAAACACATAAAGCGACGCCCTTTATCCATAAAAGACCTTGCTCAAAACCCGATGTAGATGTAACGGACGATGGATTGGCCTGTCCAGATGTGGTTGGTTTTTCCGGTTCCATGATGCCTCCAAAGAATTAATAAATTGATTATAACACAATTCATATTTGATGCGAAATAGCAGAAGAGAACAATCGTTTGACATCTTTTTCGCGGAATGCTACTATGAAACTGAAAATATATTCGGTCTTGTATATAGATATGGAGGGATCATTTTGGAACATAAAAATCGTTTTACTCGAAGCAATCTGGATCAGACCGTTGAATTAATTTACGATTATGTTGTGTTTCATATTCGCAAAGAAGGTTATCCGCCTTCGGTTCGTGAAATTTGTTCCGGTGTGGGAATCAAATCCACATCTACCATTCATTCGCATCTGAAGCGTTTGCAGGACATGGGACGTATTGAATATACGCCCGGAAAGCGACGTGCCATAATCGTTCCGGATCTTCAGCAGGAGAACACTATAAATCTTCCTGTTCTTGGAACCATTACTGCCGGCATTCCCATTCTCGCAGAAGAGAATATTGAACGTACTCTTCCCTTCTCGTCGGATCTTTTTTCTTCAGGCGAACATTTTGTGTTGAAAGTTCGCGGTGACAGTATGGTGAATGCGCATATTCTGCACGGTGATTATGTAATTGTTAAGAGACAGAACGCGGCCGCGCTCGGACAGATCATTGTGGCCAGAATCGGTGATGAAGCAACGGTCAAGACTTTATCGGCCCAGGATGGACGGATGTACCTTCGTCCTGAGAATCCGGCATTCTCGCCTATTCCGTTTGATCATGAAGACTGCCAGATATTAGGCATTGTTACAGGACTCTTCCGCTCCGGCATGTAAGAATTCATAATCATTGGAGCCATACATCTCATGACGATGCAGTTCGTTGAAAATGTATTGCACCGGATTTGCAGGGACTACGATTACGATGGAGCTCTTATAGATGAGAATTTGTGAATCAAGACACGACAATATGACGGACTGGCTGTCAAAGCCTACAATTTTACCGGTCTTCTTCTCTCCATGCAGCAGTTCAATGTTTACGATGTTCTCATTTTTTCTGCAGTTGTTCAGAAAGATTTCCTGTAGGTTTGCCGTCTTGCACACTCTTCCTGTATCCTTATTCCCGTGATCAGCAGCATTTGCATAACGATTTTTGTGATCCGAATCTTCAAAAAAACCCGTTGATTTCCGCATGATTGGCTGTCTGTACATCCTTCTATACCTCGCTCCTTCTTTGATAAAAGAAGCATATCATTGCCGGTATAATTTGCGCTATATGATATATACGTAATTTGATAGATAATTATATAAATATACATTCATATTCTTATTTGCGATGGTTTTGGAGAGGACATCAAGCCTGAATATCCCGTAATACTGTCTCAGCATCCCCAGGCATGATCCATGTAACTTTGCCCATGTTCCGAAACCATGTAAGCTGCCGTTTGCCGTAATTTCGTGTATTTTGCTTGATCTGCTTAACGGCTTCATCCAAAGAAATATTCTTCTGCAGATATTCTATAAGTTCTTTGTATCCGATCGCCTGCATGGACGTAGCATCGGCAGACAGACCCATGTCTTTCAGCCTGCGGACCTCATCCAACAGACCTTCCGACAGCATTTGATCCACCCGTTCGTCCATTCTCCGGTAAAGCACTTCGCGATCCCATTGTATAGCGTACAGGGCAAATGGATATTCCGGTCCGTTTTCCAGAGATTTTTGATTGAAATAGGTCATGGTCTTCCCTGTCTGCCTGAATATTTCCAATGCACGAATAACTCGTTTGACGTTGTTCGGGTGGATCTTGGCAGCAGAAAGCGGATCAATACGCAGAAGCTCTTCATATAACGAATCCATTCCATTTTGGATCCATTCATTTTGCAGTTCGTTATGAACCGAAGGATCAATGGAGATGTTTACATACTCAATGCCAAGTGCCAATGCGCTTACATATTGCCCGGTTCCGCCGCAGAATACCGGCAGCTTCCCCCTGTGCAGGCAATCAGCAATGCAATCCAATGCACTTTGGCGATATTGTGCAACATTGAACGGGTCGGAAGGATCAACAAGATCGATGAGATGATGCACGACTTTTGACTGTTCATCCCGGGTCGGTTTTGCCGTACCTATATCCATATGTCGATACACCTGCATGGAATCACACGAACAAAGCTCGCCCTGGACCTTTTCACACAGAGAAAGCGCCAATGAACTTTTTCCGCTGGCTGTGGGGCCGCAGATAACGGGAATTTTTGCATATTGATTCGAAGTATACGGTTCTATGTTCTTCAATTATTTGACCTCACACAATGCGCTTGAATTCTTTTTCGAGATCTTTCTGCGACAAACGAATCATAACCGGTCTTCCATGCGGACAGTGATATGGGTTATCCAGCGCGGATAAGTCCAGAAGAAGTGCTTTGACCTCAAGTTCATCCAATTTGTCGTGACCCTTAACTGCGGCTTTGCATGCACTGGTGGCAAGGTGCAGCAGGAGTTCCTCATCTGTTTTCGGCGTTTCCTGCTTCATACTTTCAAGCAGCGCAAGAAATCCTTCCATCGGCTGAAATGGCTGAGATAGATGCGGAATTTCGCGAAGAATTATTTCGTGATCTCCGATAGGTTCAAAACGGTATCCTGCTTTTTCAACCAATGCAGAAACGCTCTGTAAATATTGGAAATCCGATGGAGTCAGCGTAACAAATACCGGGACAAGAAGCGGCTGTGTGTGCATTCCTTTTCCGGAAGACAAAGAATGTTTTTTAACGAGCTGCTCAAAAAGAATTTTCTCATGTGCCGCATGCTGATCGAGCAGAATCAGGTAATGTTCCATTTCAAGCAGAATATAGGTCGTAAAAGCGATCCCCATATATCGTGCATTTTGAAGATCGCTGATGGAAAAGCCCGGCGGACGATGCGATTCCTTCGTTACTGCCGGATTGGGTGCTTCATCATCCCGGGAAATTGTTTTCGCGGCATTTTCGCGATATGTCTGTGCTTTTTCCGAAAGATCAGATAGCTGCGGCTGGACAGGGTATGCATATTTTATGGTTTCACCGGAAATTGCAGCAGGAAATTCACTTGCAGTCTCCATATTGCCTTCTTTTCCCGCAGGCGGCTCCTGCATGCCGAATAACGCGTGTGCATGCGGTTCAATCATATGGGAGGTTGACTGCAGCGCATTATGAACCACGTGATATACGCAGCGAAATACTTCACTGTCATTCCAGAACCGGACTTCCGCTTTTTGCGGATGAACATTCACATCCACAAGCTGCGGCGGAACCTGAATAGACAGGATCAGAAATGCGTAGCGGCCCTTCATAAGCATGGTTTTATACGCTTCATCAATGGCTGATGATATTGTCTTGGATCGAATCAGCCGGTCATTCACAAATACCGTCTGCTCTCCCCGATTGCTTCTTGCAATCTCCGGTTTTCCGACAAACCCGGAAATATGCAATTCTCCGTATGCATCATCAACGCGAATACACTGGTCGACAATTTGCTTCCCATAAATACAGTAAAGTGACGATACGGCATCGTTATTGCCGGGAGTGTGCAGAATCTCTTTCCCCTGACTGATCAGTCTGAAAGAAATGTCGGGACGTATCATAGAAAAACGTTCGCAGAGTGTTGTGATATACTGCGCTTCCGTCTGGTCTTTCTTCAGAAACTTATACCTTGCAGGCAGATTATAGAAAAGATCACGCACTTCGATTCTGGTTCCGCTCGGGCATCCAACAGGTGCCGTTTTGAGTAGAATTCCAGCTTCGAGAATGACTTCAGTGCCCGTATCGGTTCCGGGCTGCCGTGTCTGTAAATTTACTCTGGACGTAGCCGATATGCTTGACAGAGCCTCTCCCCGAAACCCCATCGTATGTAAGGAAAAAAGATCATCAAGTGTGTTGATTTTACTTGTTGCATGACATTGAAACGCAAGATATGCGTCCTCTTCATCCATTCCGCATCCGTCATCGGCAATCCGGATCAAAGAGATGCCGCCGCCCGTGATTTCAATTGTAATCACAGTGGCTCCCGCATCAATCGAATTCTCTATCAACTCTTTTACAACGGAGGATGGACGTTCAACAACTTCGCCGGCAGCAATTCCGTTCGCAGTGGCCTGATCCAATGAATGAATTCTTCCCATTTGTGTCTCCTTACTCTTCTCTCGCTTTTGAAATCAAAGCATACAGACTGTTCATGGCTTCCAGAGGCGTCATATGCGAAATATCCATATCCATTAATTCCTGACGAATCGGATCCGTTCGCTGTGAATATTGCGTCTTTTTATCAAAAAGTGCCAGCTGACCGGCCATTGGCTCAGCCGTATACTGCCCGTCATCGCCGGTCTTAAGAACCTTGCTGAATATGCCGCCCTGAATCTGCCGCTCACTCTCAAGCTGTCTTAAAATATTCTTGGCCCGCTCAACAACTTCAATGGGAACGCCGGCCAGTCGGGCAACTTCAATGCCATAACTGTCATCCGTTCCTCCGTCCGATATTCTGTGCAGAAAAATGACTTCTCCGTCTTTTTCCTCCACCTCAACATGCGCGTTCACGATCCCGCTGATTTGGTTTTCAAGCATATTCAGTTCGTGATAATGGGTTGCAAATAATGTCCTGGCAAATATCACTTCCGGATCGCTGATAAACTCCAAAATGGCCCATGCAATGGAAAGACCGTCATAGGTACTGGTGCCCCTCCCTACCTCGTCAAGAATAAGAAGGCTTCTTTTGCTTGCATTTCTGAGTATGGTAGATACTTCATTCATTTCGACCATAAAAGTCGATTGTCCGGAAGAGAGATCATCGGATGCTCCGATGCGCGTAAAGATACGGTCAACAATACCGATTCTTGCACTTTTCGCCGGTACAAAGCTTCCCATCTGCGCCAAAAGAACGATCAATGCCACCTGACGCATATATGTGGATTTACCAGCCATATTGGGTCCTGTTAATACGACAATTCTGCGGGATTCAGAATCGATATATGTGTTATTCGGGACAAATGAACCGGTTGGAAGCATCTTTTCGACGACCGGGTGCCGCCCTTCGACTATTTGCAGCGAATCCGAATCATCCAGATCCGGACGTACCCATTTCTCCCGGTCTGCAAGTTCTCCCATAGACAAGATGACGTCGAGCATGGCAATTGCCTGCGATGTACCGAGAAGACGCGCGGATTGGGATGCAACCTGCTCTCTGATTTTGCAGAACAGCTCATATTCAAGACTGATCAGCTTTTGTTCAGCGCCAAGAATCGTATCTTCCATGCTTTTCAGCTCTTCCGTAATATAGCGTTCCGCATTCGTTAAGGTCTGCTTACGAACGAAATAATCGGGAACCTGTGTAATGCTGCCTTTGGAGACTTCAAGGTAATATCCGAAAACACGGTTGTATCCGACCTTCATCGTGCGGATTCCAGTCTTTTCCTTCTCTTTTGCTTCAATGCCCATAATAAAGCTTTTGCCGTCACGGGAAGCAACCCGCAGACGGTCGATGTCTTCACTATATCCTGCACGAAGAATTCCGCCTTCTTTCACACTGATCGGAGGATCATCCGCCAGCGCTTCCGTAAGCATGGAACAGATATCCTCCATCGGGTCAAAAAGTGCCTGAATATCACCGAACATCCCGCGCTTTAAACGGCTGGACAGAATTTTGATATCCGGCAGCTTAGCCAGAGAATTTCTTAGTGCCAGCAGGTCTCTTGCATGAACGGTTCCGAGTGCGATACGGGATGTAAGACGCTCGAGATCATTTAAACCGGTGATGGCTTCAAGAATTTCCTGACGGATCATGTAGGATTCTTTCGCTTCTTCTACAGAATCCTGCCGGGGAACAATATCCGTTACATGAATCAGCGGCAGTTCAAGCCATTTTCGAATCAGACGGCCGCCCATAGAGGTTTTTGTACGGTCAATAGCCCACAAGAGACTTCCTTTTCTGGTCTTTGTCCGGATCGTCTCTGTCATTTCGAGATTCCGGCGTGTAGAAATATCGAGTTCCATCGTTTCTTCCAAACGAAATATATGAATATTATGCAGATGAGACAGAGTGCTTTGCTGTGTTTCTTCGAGATAGAACAAAAGCGCGTTTGCCGCAGAACGATACAGAAGTTTGTTCACCTGATCCATACTCCATAGATCCGCCGGTACATGCTTTTTGTTGCCGTCTTCCTGTTTGAGATAGGACGATATCCGATCAGATGAAAAGTCGGTGTCCGGCCGAACCGACACATGAACCGGAAAAGGATCCATGATCTTTGTGTAGAAAGGATCACGGAGAAATGCGTCGTTACAGATCATTTCAGAAGGAGAATAACGCGCAATCTGATTCTGGAGCTTACTTACGGTATTCCCGGTTACGAGCTGAGTAACTTCGAAAGTTCCGGTTGTTAAATCGGATGCAGCCAAACCGTACTGCATGCCCATCCGGAAAATACACAGGATGAAGTTGTTGCGGTTGTCTTCAAGTCCGGATTGATCCATGATGGTTCCAGGTGTCAGAATTCTTGTTACGCCTCGTTTCACAATGCCTTTCGCGACAGATGGATCTTCCATCTGGTCGCATACAGCGACTTTGAATCCATGAGCTACAAGTTTTTGCATATATGCCTGTGCCGCGTGATGAGGAACACCGCACATCGGAGCGCGTTTATCCAGGCCGCAGTCACGTCCTGTCAAGGTAAGTTCAAGTTCACGGGATGCCGTTATGGCGTCGTCAAAGAACATCTCATAGAAGTCACCCAGCCGGAACATCAAAATAGCATCAGGAAATTTGTCCTTCTGCTCCAGATACTGAATCATCATCGGTGTAATTCTGGACCGGTCCAGAGTGCTGTAGGTGATCATTTCTTTATCTTCAGTCATAAATAAAACTCTCCAGTCGTCCTTCAAGAGAATACGGTCTTGCACCGGTTATTTTTACAAGAGCCAGACTGCCCTCAAGAGATTCACCGCGAACATTTACACCTTCCTCAAGATGCGTGCCGTCCGGTAAATCCATATGATCCGGCAAGGTGAAATTAACGAGACAGTTGGACTGTGTTCTTCCTGACAGAATATGCGGAGCCGTCTCACTGCTTCCTTCAATCAGAATTACTTCCGAATTCCCGACTACACGAAGATTCGACTCATAGCAATGGCTGTTCTGCAGCTCCAGAAGCCTCGAGAAGCGCTCTGTTACAATGTCTTTGGATATTTGATCTTCCATCGTTGAAGCCGGCGTACCGGGGCGTACGGAATACTGAAATGTAAATGCGGCATCAAATTGAATCTCCCGCATTAATGACAGTGT
>JADGQQ010000094.1 GCA_017881645.1 Clostridia bacterium | reverse complement strand
GCGGCATCGAATTTCTTCCTTTTGATATTGACCATTCGGATGCACTGCGTTTTCTGAAAGCCGGCGACAAAAAAATCCGGCCGCCGCTCAATGCCATACCGACGATCAGTTCTGCAATCGCTTCCGGCATTGTCTCCGCACGTGCAGGAGGTCCTTTCAAAACGAGAGACGATCTGGCCAGACGCAGCGGCATCGGACCGGCAGCGCTTGAAAAGCTGGTGTCGACGGGCTGCATCAATCACTTGCCGCAATCCTCTCAGATCGATCTATTTTCGCTCATGTAATCAGATATAATTGAAATGAATTCTAAACAGCCTTCTATAAAGGAGAAATGACTGCATGCAGGCATCCGTGGTTCTGCGCGATTCCGTCCTGTCAACAGATCAGATATATGATTACCGGGTTTCTGGGATTCTCGAGCCCGACCTGTTGGTCGGTCAGTATGTTGAGGTTCCTTTCGGGAACGGGAATCGTATTTGTGTTGCGCTGGTTCTGCGAATACATGAGGATGTCGAGACTCAATTTGAAATGAAGTCGATTTCACGGATTATTGACCGGCAGCCGGTTCTTCTGTCCGATCAGATCGAACTGCTGGGCTATATTCGTTCCCGGTATACATGCACATATGGTGATGCGATCCGTCTTATGGTTCCTTCCACGGTGTCCGAGCGGCACGGAAAGAACCGGCAGGTAGCTTTTCTGATTGACAAGGAAATCGCATGTTCCGTACTTGCAGAGTGTGAGGTTGACAGTCTTCCGCAGATGCGAATCCTTGAAATGCTTATGGAATATGAAGAAGTTCCGGTGACCGAACTGATGTCCGTGCTTTCGATTTCCCGCTCGCCGATTGATTCTCTGGCAAAAAAAGGACTGATCGGAATCGAGAAACGTGAAGTCAGCCAATCGCAGACAGGTGATTCCGATGAATCAAATCCGGAAGATAGAACGGAACCGTTTCCTCCGTCCGAATCGCAGGGAGACGCTATCCGTCAGATCCTTTTGGCAGACGGGCGAAAAGAATTTCTTCTCTACGGCATTACGGGAAGCGGTAAAACGGAAGTGTATCTGCAGTGCGCCCGGACTGTTTTGGACAGGGGAGACAGCGTTCTGTTTCTCGTTCCCGAGATTTCTCTGACACCGCAGATGATTCGATGGATTACCGGACGTTTCCCGGGTCAGGTAGCTGTTCTTCACAGCCGCCTTACGCCAAAGGAACGTTACGACCAGTGGAATATGATACGCAGCGGCGAGGCACGCATTGTCGTGGGTGCCAGATCTGCGATCTTTGCTCCGATCCACAATTTGAAGCTCATTCTTATGGATGAAGAACAGGATACATCCTATAAATCGGAGACGCATCCGAGATATCATGCGAGAGACATTGCGCGGCAGCGGGCTCGCATTTTGGATGCCGTTCTTGTCATGGGATCAGCAACACCTTCGGTTGAGACGTATTTCTCGGCAAAAGAAGGATACACGACGTTGCTTTCTCTTCCGGAGAGGGTTAATGATGCGAAGCTGCCGGTTACAAAAATCATCGACATGAGAGAAGAGCTGCGATGCAAGAACCGTTCGATACTGAGCGGCAGTCTGCGAGAGGCCATGAAGGATGCTTTTGCCAAAAATGAGCAGGTGATTCTGTTTCTGAACCGCAGAGGATATTCGAGCCTGCTTCTTTGCCGTGCCTGCGGAAACGTGGTATTGTGCCCGAACTGCTCTGTCTCCATGACCCTTCATACGCCGAAAAGAGCGGGGCATCCGATTCTGATCTGTCACTACTGCGGACTGACCCGCAAAGTTCCGGATGTTTGTCCGTCCTGTCAAAGCACGCTCCAGGGCAAATTCGGACTCGGAACACAGCAGCTTGAAGAAGTGGTGAAGAAGGAATTTCCGGAACAGACGGTAATCCGGATGGATCAGGATACAACGACCGGCAGAGAGTCTCATGCTGCGCTTTTACAGCAGTTCAGGGAAAAGAAGGCAAGTATCCTGGTTGGAACGCAGATGATCGCAAAAGGGCACGATTTTCCGGATGTGACGGTTGTGGGTATTGTCTCTGCTGATCTTCTTCTGCGAGCATCGGATTTTCGGGCGGGTGAAAGGGCTTTCCAGTTAATTACGCAGGCTTCGGGCCGTGCCGGGCGCGGTGAAAAGGCCGGCCGCGTATTTATTCAGACGTATCAGCCGGATGAAGATGTTCTTTTGTGCGCAGCACGGCAGGATTACGATTTGTTTTTTGCCAATGAAATTGAATATCGAAGGAGACTCGGATATCCGCCTTACCGTGCATTGGGCAGCATTCTTGTGTCTCATGCGGATGAGGGCATGGCAAAGGATCAGGCCGATGCGGTTCTGAAGGCTCTCACGACTGCGAGGGATGCGATGGCGGATGCCGGGAAGATCGAGCTGTATGGACCCGCTCCGGCGCAGCTGTACCGCCTCAGAGACCGCTTCCGGTTCCGGATTAACATTAAAGCAGACCGGAAATCGCAGCTTTCTCAACTCTTTGCATGCATGCAGACACGTTTTTTTGCGGATGGCTATCTGCTCTATATGGACATTGATCCTTTATGGTAGAATAAAAACAGGTCTTATTTGGGAAAGGACGGAATGATATGGCATTACGTGAAATAGTTAAAGTAGGCGATGAAGTTCTTCGGAAGGTTTCCCGTGAGGTAACCGTTATCGATGACCGCATTCGTGTACTTTTGGACGATATGGCGGATACAATGTACTTTGAGAACCGCGGGGTTGGCCTTGCAGCGCCGCAGGTAGGCGTTCTTAAGCGCATTTTTGTCGTGGATATCGGAGACGGAACAGGTATTCACGAATTTATCAACCCGGCTATCAGCGATATGAAAGGCTCTGTAATGTCAACGGAAGGATGCCTTTCGGTACCCGGAAAATCCGGTGAAGTGGAGCGGCCCGAAGAACTGACCATTCGTGCTCTTGACCGCAATGGCAATCCGTTTGAACTTCATGCAACTGGATTTATGGCGATTTGCATCTGTCATGAAAACGACCATCTGGACGGTATTCTTTTTATAGACAAGGTAAGGGGGACATTGGATTCCAATTGAATACACGCATCGTATTTATGGGAACTCCGGATTTTGCGTCTGCAATTCTTGAGAGTTTGTGCAAAGAAAAGTATGAAATTGTTGCCTGCATAACGCAGCCGGATAAACCTATGGGCCGGCATATGAAATTGACGCCGCCATCGGCTAAGATTACGGCTTTATCGCACGGCATCCCGGTATTTCAGCCGAATTCTCTGCGCACCGAAGAATTTCTGCTCCTCCTGAAGTCGTGGGAACCGGATCTTATCGTAACTGCGGCGTATGGCAAAATATTGCCTGTGACGGTTCTATCCGTACCGGCGAGCGGCTGTCTGAACGTGCATGCGTCCTTACTTCCTAAATACAGAGGCGCGGCGCCCGTCCAGTGGGCATTGCTTTCCGGAGATAAAGAAACCGGTATTACCATAATGAAAATGGATGCGGGAATGGATACGGGTGACATTCTCACCCGGCGATTGTATCCTGTGGATCCGGATATCCATACGAACCAGCTGATGAACGAATTGTCCGCAGTCGGAGCGGAACTGCTTCTCGAGACTTTGCCGGGCTATCTGGCCGGTACGGTCAAGCCCGTTCCTCAGGATCCTCGCCTTGCAACACTTTCTCCTCCGATAAGGAAAGAACAGGGACTGATTGACTGGAATCATTCCGCGCAAACGATTCACAATCAAATTCGTGCTCTCAGCGGCTGGCCCGGTGCCTATACATTTTATGAAGGTGAACGCTTTAAAATCTATCAATCCATGATTTTGAAAGACAATGCACTTCTTACAGACTATCGTCAGGACCATGGCGAGCCGTTGCCCGGCACAATTATCCGGGCGGCCGGTTCATTGCTTGCCGTATCCTGCGGTTCCGGATGTCTTTCGCTGTCTTCCGTGCAGCCGCAGTCCTGCAGGCGTATGGATGCTTCCGAATGCGCACATAATTACCATGTGGGAATTCGATTTTCCGGAGTATCGTCATGAGGCAGAAGGCTGAAATTTCACGAACCCTGTGTTTTCAGATGCTTTCGGAAGTTTTGGAGAACAAAGCGTATTCGAATATTGTCCTGCAGAATTCACTCCGGCATTCCACACTTACATCGCAGGAAAAAAGCTTTGCAGCAGCTGTCTTTTATGGAACCATCACACGACTCTACACTTTGGACTATTATCTGCGCCTTAAGTTGAAAAAGGATGTCATATCGCTGGATCCTGCGATTCGTACGATTCTTCGTATGGGCGTCTGGCAGATTCTTTATGCGCATTCGGTCCCGTCATTTGCCGCTGTCGACCAAATGGTTTCCCTGTCCGCCCGATATACGCATGAAGGCGGCGTGCGGCTCGTAAATGCTGTTCTTCGCGGGATAGCGAAGGATTATGACGATGGTATTATTCAGCCGGAGAACAGCCGTTTCGACGTTCGTTTCTCACTGAACAAAGAATTGAGCGGTTGTCTGATCAAGTGGTACGGTCAGGAACGGGCGGAATCAATCGCCGCAGCGTTTTTAGAAGACGCTGCCGTAACGGCACGCGTAAATATTCTTCGCACAGGAAAGCAGGAGCTGATTACGGAACTGGCTTTGGAAGGCGTGGAAACAGAACCCGGACTTTTCATGGAAAATGCAATTCGTCTTCAACTGAACGGAATCGCCTTAAACGAATTGGAATGTTTTCAAAAAGGTCATTTTATGATTCAGGATGAAGCAGCCATGCTTGTTTCGTACCTGATGCAGCCCAAAGCCGGCGATCATATTCTTGATGTCTGCGCAGCACCCGGCGGGAAATCCTGCCATATGGCTGAAATTTCAGGAGATCAATGCAATATTCTTGCGTTGGATATCCATGAATCCCGTCTGGAACTGATCGAACAGAATATGCAAAGACTGGGCCTTCATGCAATTGAAACCGGAGTCGCCGATGCCCTGATGCTTACCGGGATGATGCCAAAGGAACGATCATCCTTTGACGGCGTTCTTGTGGATGTTCCGTGCAGCGGGTTGGGTCTCATCCTGCGCAAACCTGAAATACGCTCAACCATGACCTATGCCAAAATGCAGGAGCTCCTTCCGGTTCAGTCACAGATTCTTCGACAGGCAGCCGCTTTTGTCCGGCCGGGCGGGACTCTGATCTATAGCACATGTACGATTAATCCGCAGGAGAATCAAGATCAGGCCGCCCGTTTCCTGGAAGATACCCCGGATTTTGAAGTGTATCCGTTTGCGGATGTTCTTCCGAAGTCTCTTTCGGAATGTCACGGCGAACTCTTCGACCAGGCGGCCCGCGGAAGTTTGCAGCTTCTGCCGGACAGGATCGGCTGCGACGGCTTCTATATGGCGCGTTTCAGGAGAAAACAAGTATGAGCAAAAGATTTGTGCTGGACATAACACTGCCGGAATGGGAAATCTGGGTGAAGGAAAAAGGATTTCCTCAATATCGTGCCGGTCAAATCTACCAGTGGTTTGTAAAGGGTATTCAGGAAACAGCGAGGATGGTGAATATTCCTGAAAAAATCCGTTCGGCCCTATCGGATGATTTTATCATCAGAGGCCTCACAATCGAACAGGAGCTGACTTCAGCGGTGGACGGAACAAAAAAATATATTTTTCTTCTTCACGACGGGCATCGAATAGAGACAGTACTCATGAAATATAAACTTGGATATTCCATCTGCATTTCCTCACAGTCGGGGTGCAGGATGGGATGCGCATTCTGTGCGTCCGCACACGCCGGGTTCGGACGGAATCTGACGTCAGGGGAGATGCTGGGGCAGATAACCGTCGTTTCAGATCGAATCGGAGAGCGTATTCATAGCGTGGTTGTCATGGGAATCGGTGAGCCATTGGATAATTATGACGAGCTGATCGCATTTCTCCGGGCGGCGAACGATGAAAAAGGCCTGCATCTCGGTGCACGGCATATTACAGTCTCAACTTGCGGACTGGTTCCTCAGATGTTAGAATTCATTTATGTAAATCTGCAGGTCAATCTTTCGGTATCGCTTCATAGTCCGAATGATCTACTTAGACAGAGGATGATGCCTGTTGCCAATGTGTACGATCTGAACACGCTTCTGGATGCCTGCCGCAAATATGTTACTCATACAGGAAGAAGAATTACTTTTGAGTATTCACTTTTTGACGGTGTTAATGACTCGGTTCAGGATGCGAGAGACCTTGCGGCACGGCTTCGCGGAATTCACTGCCACATTAATTTGATAGCGGCCAACGAATTTGATGGAAGTCCCTATCATAAAAGCCGTTCGGAACAAGTCAGACTTTTTCAAAATACCCTTGAACAGGCGGGGATGACGGTTACACTTCGCCGTGAGATGGGTGCGGACATAATGGCTGCCTGCGGGCAGCTGAGGAGAGGCCTTCAAGAGAAAGGACAGCCATGAGATATACAAGCAGTACGGATACCGGGCTTGTTCGCAAAAATAACGAAGATTTTCATGCGGTCCTTGCCGTTGGTCAGGATGCCGTTTTTGCAATTGCAGATGGTATGGGCGGACATGCTGTTGGTGAACTGGCCAGCAGAACAGCCGTTCAGTATGTGCTTTCATCCTTACCTCGTGAACTTGAGACAGCCACTTCCAAAAAATCTCTGGAAGACGTACTTCATCTGATGGTTGAAAAGGCGAATGTCCAGGTTTACCTTGAATCGCTGAACAACAAAGAATATAAAGGTATGGGCACAACTCTGACCATTGCCGTGCTTCGTGACTGGCGTTTGTATCTTTCGCATATCGGAGACTGCAGGGTGTATCTGCTTCACGGATCTGCATTAAATCGCCTTACGGTAGATC
>JADGQQ010000093.1 GCA_017881645.1 Clostridia bacterium | reverse complement strand
GCAGGTCCGGATTGTCGGAAACAGTCAGTTTCCGCAGGAATGGCAGGCTTTCCGCGATTTGATCGAAGCAATTACAAAAATTCCCTTTCGCCTTCGATAAAAATACATTTCGGAATATCTATTTAAGACAACTTATTGACAATGACCTTGCCATTCATATTTCCAGACCGACTCTTTTCTGATACAATACATATTGTTAAAGACTTTGGGAGGAAAACTGCGTGGATTTTATGGAGGGTCTTTTTCTGGGATCGCTTTGGAGCGATACGGATTTTGAGAACCGGAGGCATGTGAGTCTTTTCATGCTTTTCGGCATGTTTGTCTGCGGCGTAATTGCACTCAGTTATATAACGGGAAGTTTCTCCGGTATCCTTGGCGGGCAGCGTATTCTGAAGATGATCCTTTTTCTGATTCTTTTTCTTGCATCCCCGTTCCTTTGCTTCCGGTATTACCGATATATGCTTGGACTGAGACTGCTGATATTGTTTGTGCAGGCAGGGAAGCTGGTCATACTGACATTGCTTTTAACTACCTGGGTCATGCCGTATCTTCAGATTTCATCGAGCGATCTGCAGGCGCGTCTTTTGACTTTTCTCAATCAAACACTAGAATCTTCTACGGAACATTTTGCGGATACTGCCGGTACTTTTTCGACCGTAATCGGCGTAATTACAGGCGGTGTCTATCTTGTATTTCTTTTTGTATCCATTCTCATACTGGCAGTTCTGGTACCGGGAACAATTTTGCTTCTGGCCCGAGCCGTACAATACGGGTATGATAAGTTGATTTCAAAGTTTATTCTGGGTAACATCACAGACCGCTGAGAAGAAGGTAATATGGCTTTACTCGAGAACAGAATCACATTATCTCTGGAGGATTTGGAAGGGCAGCTTGGAGCAACTAAGCTGCCTATATTCGTTCGTAAGGCCGAAGATGCTTTTTTGGAAAAGACCAGAGAGATAGCGGATTACATCTGCAGTCACCCGCAAATCAGGGGTATTTTCGTCTCCGGCCCCACGTCATCCGGCAAAACGACATTTACCGACCGGCTGGCATCCCGGCTGGAAGATATCGGAAAAACGGCATTCCGTTTATCGCTGGATGACTATTACAATATCGTAGAACTTCGATATGACAAAGACGGCAGACCCGATTATGAGAGTCTGTCGACAATTGATACAAAGTTAGCCAGTGAAAATATCCATTCGCTTCTTTCCGGGCTAAAAACATCCATGCCGGTTTTTGACTTTCAGACGCGGGAAAGAGAGACACATCTTCTATCTCCTGAGATTCAATTAAAGCAAGACACTCTGCTTCTCGTTGAGGGGCTTCATGGACTGTCGCCGGAAATATCAGGATTGATCCCGCGTGAACTTTGGGTGGGCATCTTCATAATGCCCTGGGGTGAAATCGTGGCTGACCGCCGATTGATTGAGAGTCAGGAAGTTCGCCTTCTGCGCAGAATTATTCGTGATGTCCGGCATCGCGGAGCACATGCTCTCGCAACGATTGATTACTGGCCGATGATTCTTGCTTCTGAGCAGATGTACTTTACCGAATATCTGACACGGGCCGACTTTTATGTAAATTCACTGCTGACCTATGAAAGCATGGTCATTGCGCCGCTTGCTCTGCAGGACATACGTTCCGCACTGGCAAGGTATGATGCGAACATACTTGAGCCATCGGTTTTTCTGCAGCGCAATGATCCTCCGAAAGCATATGCAAATCTTGACGCCGCACTTGTAATTGCCCGCCAGAAAGTGCACGACCTGGAGCGCGTTCCGATGATTGATGCGGCTATTGTTCCGGTCAAGTCCATACTGAATGAATTCCTATAGAATCCTCTTGCCTGCTGCGGCGTAAGTCAGGGAAATTCCTGCCGTGACACTCTACTTGACAGATGATCTCCAAGAAAGGATACTCTTAGAATACAGGCGCGTCTCAAGCCGAAAGAAGCCGGAGATGGGATCTGTTTTTTATGAAAGGGGCGAAGATATATGCCAATTCGCATTCAGAACAATTTACCGGCGACCGAAATACTTGAGAAGGAGAATATCTTCGTCATGCCGGAGGACCGTGCATTTCGGCAGGACATTCGACCTCTGCGCATCCTTATCCTGAATCTTATGCCCAACAAGATCGCTACCGAGACGCAGCTTCTGCGTGCTCTGTCGAACTCGCCGCTGCAGGTGGATATCGATCTGATTTATACGGCATCCTATCAGCCGAGGAATACAGGCATCGATCATCTGACGAAATTCTATGAGACTTTCGATGATGTCAGGGACCAGTACTATGACGGCATGATTATTACAGGGGCTCCTGTTGAACAAATGGATTTTGAAGAAGTGGCCTATTGGCCGGAACTATCCGCGATCATGGAATGGAGCAATCTGCATGTCTATTCAACGCTGCATATCTGCTGGGGCGCGCAGGCCGGACTCTACTATCATTACGGTGTTCCGAAGTACGATGTACCGAAGAAGGTTTTTGGCATTTTTCCGCACAGTATGACATATACAAAGCCGGTGAAGCTGTTTCGCGGGTTTGATGACATTTTCCAGATTCCGCACTCCAGACATACGGAAATTCGCAGGGAAGACATTCTCGCAAGGAAAGGGCTCCGCCTTCTGTCTGAATCCGCTGAATGCGGAGTGTATGCGGTGTCTGATCTGACGGGCCGTCGGATTTTCGTGACAGGGCATACGGAATATGACGCAAACACGCTTCGCGATGAATATATCCGGGATCATGACAAAGGACTTCCGATTGAAATTCCGGAGAATTATTTCCCGGATGACGACCCGACGAAGCAACCGATGGTTACGTGGAGATCCTGCGCGACGCTGCTTTTCACGAACTGGCTGAACTATTACGTGTATCAGGAGACACCGTTTGACCTGACGACGCTGTCACCGGCGATTGATATCCGATAATCGCAAAGGCTGCGGGTTCAATCCTGCACCGCTTCTGTGGTATAATTATTCTGATCTATTCGATCCGGCGCAACAGCATTGTGCGTCTAAGTCCGAGAGGGGGTTCCCTTATGGTGACAACCGTAACAACCGATGCTTTTCAATCATTTATCACTGACTCCGAACTGCCTGTAATCATTGATTTCTGGGCGGTGTGGTGCGGTCCCTGCAGAGCTTTTTCAACCGTCATTGACCGGCTTGCTGAAGACTATGCGGACAAGATTCTCGTCGGCAAGATCAACGTGGACGAGCAGCCGAAGCTGGCGGATCAGTTCCATGTCATGAGTATCCCGACCGTCGGAGTCTTCTTCAAAGGAGAACTCAAGGAAACGCTTGTCGGATCAAGAAGTTATGACGCGATGGCGGCGGTTGCGGACAAGTATCTTGCCTGACCTTCGAATATTGTCTGACCTGAACGGTAGGCTTTTTCGTAATGTATGATTCGCTGCGAAAGCACCGGTTTCCGAAAAGGTCGGATCGGTGCTTTCTTATTTTGATGAATAAACAGGGTGGTCATATGGAAGAAAATCGATTGGCATCCAATTTAGAACCGGCTGTAATTCTGGATAAAGACCGGATTGCTTCCGTTGCGCCTGTTCGCCCTGCGGACGGACATAAAGGCACCTTCGGCACCCTTCTGGTTTGGGCCGGATCGGAAGGCATGGGAGGAGCCGCATATCTGTGCGCCAATGCCGCGTGCCGGAGCGGGGTCGGACTCGTTCATCTCTGGGTCTCGCGAGAACTCGTTACGCCGATGTTCTTATCCCTGCCGGAGGCAATTGCACATGCAATATCTCCCGACTTTCCTTCGGCAAGAGAAGAACTTTCCTCCTTTCTTCCGAAAATGTCCGCCTGCGTGATCGGTCCCGGCCTTCGCGCCGAGGATGCATTTGTGCGCGAGGGCATAATGTATATGGCGCAAAACGCAAAACGACTCGTCGTGGATGCGGGTGCGCTGGCCGTGATTGCCCGTGAGCCGGATATTTTCATGCCGGTATTTGCCGGCCGCGTGCTGCGCGGCATGGAACCCGCCATTTTTACACCGCATCCCGGTGAGTTCGCAAAACTGTATCCTTTGTGGGACAAAAATGACCGTATAGGCGGAGCCGAAGCGTTTGCCGATGCATGGAAAGTCATCGTTGTGCTCAAAGGGTTTCAAACAGTGATTTGCACACCGGCCGGAGCATGTTATATTAATTCTACGGGAAATGACGGCTTGGCAAAAGGCGGTTCCGGAGATGTGCTCTCAGGACTCATCGGCAGTCTTCTGGCGCAGGGTCTGTCTTGTGCAAACGCAGCCATCGCCGGTGTCTATCTTCACGGTCTGGCCGGCGATTTCGCTTCCGCGGCATTGGGGAGACGCTATATGCAGCCAACGGATTTGTTCGGTTTTTTCACTGAAGCATTTCGAACCTGTCGATGGGATTGATAAATGAAAAAGCAAGGGGTAGCAAATGATGCATGAGTTCCCGAATCGTTCCTGGGCGGAAATCGATCTGGATATACTCGCTGAAAATATGCGGGAAATCCGGAGGATCACATCACCGCAGGCGGAAGTTATGGCGGTTGTCAAAGCAGATGCCTACGGACACGGAGCCATTCAGGTTGCGAAGGTTCTCCTTGAGAACGGAGCGACTCGTCTCGCCGTCTCGATGTTGGACGAAGCAATCGAGCTTCGCAAACATGGCATTATCGCACCCATTCTGACACTGAGTCACACGGATCCCAGACGTATCCCGGAAATTCTTCTCTACGATCTGACACAGACGGTATATGCGGAAGAATTTGCCGCTGCGCTGTCACGTCAGGCGCAGGCGGAAAGCAAAGAAGTATCCATTCATATCAAAGTTGATACGGGCATGGGGCGCATCGGATATCTGACCGGCGAAGATGAAGTCGAAGAAATACTTCGAATATCCAGAATGCCGGGTATTGTCGTTGAAGGACTCTTTACGCATTTTGCCACATCGGATGAACCGGATACGGCATATGTCGAACTCCAGTTTGACCGGTTTATGCAAATGGCGGCAATATTGGAGACCCGCGGACTTGCCGTCCCGATCAAGCATGCCTGCAATAGCGCAGGCATTCTCCGCTTCCCGCAAATGCATCTGGATATGGTCCGCGCAGGACTGATTATGTACGGTATGTTCCCCAAAGGATGTCCGGATGCATACCAACCCGTGACACTCCGCCCGGCTATGACCCTCAAGTCCAGTATTGTACACATGAAAGATCTTCCTGCCGGCTGCGCCGTAAGTTACGGAAGACACTTCATCACCGACAAAGACAGCGTTATTGCAACCATACCCATCGGATACGCCGACGGATACTCACGGCGTCTTTCGAACCGCGCCGATGTGCTCGTGCAGGGCAAACGGGCCCGGGTAGTCGGAAACGTCTGCATGGATATGTGTATGATTGATGTTACGGATTTCAAAGAGCGTCCGGAAATAAACAATGAAGTCGTTCTTTTCGGAACACAGACGGTCGGAGATACGGAGTTTTTTCTTTCTGTTGACGAATTGTCGGATATTCTGGATACAATCAATTATGAAATTACCTGTCTCATAGGGAAACGTGTTCCGCGCGTGTACCTGCAAGGCGGAAATATCGTGCATATGCACAGCTGCATCTGGTAAAATCAAACGGTTCAATACGGAAAGGGGATACAAATGGACAAAATCACAGAAAAGAGGCTCAAACTCTTCGCCGCGAACATGCGCAAGATGATCATCGAAGGAGTCTTTCAGGCGCAGTCGGGACATCCCGGCGGATCTCTGTCATGTACGGACATTCTGGCTTATTTATACGGGGAGAGACTGCACGTGGATCCGTGCGATACTGCAAATCCGGACAGGGATCGTTTCGTGCTTTCCAAAGGGCACTGCGCGCCCGCACTCTATGCTGCACTCACACTCAGGGGATTCTTTGCATCCTGTGAGATCGGCGGCCTGCGAAGCTGCGGAGCGATGCTGCAGGGTCACCCATGTATGACCGAAACCCCCGGTGTTGATATGTCAACCGGTTCTCTCGGCCAGGGCATCGCTGCATCTGTCGGAATGGCGATGATGGGCAAGCTCGACAAGAAAGATTACAGAGTATTCTCCATTCTCGGAGACGGCGAACTGCAGGAGGGCGAAGTATGGGAAGCCCAAATGGCCGCAGCTCATTACAAGCTTGACAACCTGACCGCCTTTATTGACAATAACGGTCTTCAGATCGACGGACCCACCAGCGAAGTCATGAACCTCGGATCCATTCCGGCCAAAGTAGCCGCTTTCGGCTGGCATGTGATTGAGATCGACGGTCACGACCTTCAGCAGATAGAAAATGCCGTCCATGAAGCCGAGAATGTGAAGGGGCAGCCCACCATGATCGTCGCGCATACCCACAAAGGGAAAGGCGTTTCTTTCATGGAGGATCAGGCGCAGTGGCACGGTGCTGCACCCAAACAGGATCAGTATGATGCCGCAATGATAGAACTTAATGCAGCCATTGCTGCGCTGGAGGTATAAGAATGGGAAAAATGGCAACCAGAGAAGCATATGGCCGCGCACTGGCGGAATTCGGAGTCGACGAGCGAGTCGTCGTACTCGATGCGGATTTATCCAAATCGACCTTTACGGTTACATTCAAGAAAGTTTTCCCCGAAAGACATTTCAATATGGGAATCGCCGAAGGCAATATGATGTCGGTAGCAGCCGGTATGGCGACCTGCGGGAAAATAGCGTTCGCATCCACTTTCGCGATTTTTGCTGCGGAACGTGCGCTTGAGCAGGTCAGGAACTCAGCCTGCTACCCGAATCTCAACGTAAAAGTCTGCGCGACACATGCAGGCATCACGGTTGGCGAGGACGGTGCATCCCATCAGTGCGTCGAGGATCTTGCGATTATGCGCGCGATCCCGAACATGCACGTCGTATCTCCATGTGACGGAGCTTCCGCCCGTGCGGTCATCCGCGCGGCCATGGATACTCCGGGACCTTTCTATGTGCGGCTCGGCCGCCTGGCAGTCGAAGATGTCTACGGAGCCTATGGGGATGAGATTTCGTTTACTCTGGGTAAGGCGAACACGCTGCGCGAAGGCACGGACGTCACGCTGATCGGTATCGGTCTCATGGTTCAGCAGAGCCTGAAGGCAGCAGAAATACTGGCACAGGAGGGCATTTCCGCCCGCGTCATCGATATGCACACATTAAAACCCATAGACGTTGAAACAATCGTGAAGGCTTCAAAAGAAACCGGTGCCATTGTCACTGCGGAGGAACACAATATCATCGGAGGATTGGGCGGTGCAGTTGCTGAAGTTCTTTCCGAAAACGCCCCGTGCATACTCCGCCGCGTCGGTGTAAAGGATATCTTCGGGCAGTCCGGCAAGCCGGAAGAACTGCTGGTTCTTTATCATCTGATGCCGGAGGATATCGTAAAGGCTGCGCATGAAGCCATCGCCGCACGGAAATAGTCATCGGCAGGGAAGCATAGGATGCTGGATTCGGTTCGTTTATGTAAGGGTTTTTGCTAAGAGTCCGCGTGGATATCCTCTGGATGCATCTTCCTGGACAAGTGCGAAACCGCGTTTCTTATAGAAGGCAACCATAATATGATTTTGCAGAGAGGTGTGCAGCAGCATGTGGGTAACGTGCATGCGGTGCACCTCTTCTTCTGCCGCGCGATAAAGAAGGCCCCCGATACCAAGTCCCTGCCGATCCTCGTGTACGGCAAAACGTGAAAAATAGGCAACCGTATCCTGCGGATGCAAAAGAAGCCTTTCCGGAAGTCCGTCGACGTTAAGTGCAGAGACGGGCCGGAGCAGCAGTCGGACAGATCCGACAATACTGCCGAGTGAATCAACGGCAACAAAGACGGGCAGAGTCCCGATCGCCTGCAGGATGTCCTGAACGGTTTCGCGAGAAGCTTCGAGGGCGCCGACGGGTATGCCGGACAGAACCCGGTACATTTCCATCGATTCGGAAACGACGGAATGGATTTTGTCTGCGTCCGAGGGAACCGCGGCACGTACGGTGATTGCGTGCGGACCCTTTTTTTTATGAATTCCGGCTTCATCGCCGGAAGAAATTACGGAAGGAGTATCACTCATGCGGTTAGCCCAGACATTTCACAAGAATGGCCTTGTGCGCATGCAGCCGGTTCTCCGCTTCGTCAAACACGACTGAGCAGGGAGAATCGATGACGTCCGCCGTTACTTCGTATCCACGGTAAGCGGGGAGACAATGCAGGAAAATGGCATCTTTCGCTGCATGGGACATCAGCTCGCCGTTCACCTGATAATCTTTGAAAATAGCCACACGCGCCGCTTTCTCCGACTCCTGCCCCATGCTGGTCCATGTATCCGTGTAGATAACATCGGCGTCTTTGGCTGCCGCAAAAGGATCAGTCGTCATGACGATCCGGGAGCCTGTAACGGCGGCGTCCTTTTTTGCCTGATCAACATAGAACGAAGGACAGGTATGCGAGGCAGGGGATGCCACGGAAATATGCATGCCGGATTTGGCGCAAGCCTGCAAAAGCGAATTGGCAACATTGTTGCCGTCGCCGACATAACAGAGCTTGAGCCCTTTCAGGGTTCCTTTGTGTTCTTTAATTGTGAGCAAATCAGCGAGCGCCTGCGTCGGATGCTGATCGTCCGTGAGCCCGTTAATAACCGGAATGGTCCCGAATCTGGCGAGATCTACGACATCCTGGTGCTTGAATGTCCGGATCATGATCGCGTCCACCATTCTCGACAGGACCTGCGCCGTATCGGAGATCGTCTCCCCGCGGCCGATCTGAATATCGTTGGCATTCAGGAAAAGAGGGTGACCGCCGAGCTGGTACATGCCCACTTCAAAAGAAACGCGCGTCCGTGTGGATGATTTGGTGAAAATCATGCCGAGTGTCTTGCCGGCAAGAAGAGGATGAGGAATGCCGGCTTTGGTCTTCGCCTTCAGGTCCTCTGCAATCGATAACAGTTCTTCAAGGTCCGATATGGATACATCTTCATGCAAATCAATAAAGTGCTTCACGCTGATTCCTGCCTTTCGTGCTGTGCAGGGCGCCGTCTGCGCCCGCTAAAGATCTTATAAACTGAGAATTTCAGACAATGCCGATATGAATGCTGCGGCCTGCCTTTTGGAGATTATGAGAGGAGGGGCGATCCGGATCACGCTGGTCCCGATAGAATTGACCAGATAGCCCTTTTCAAAACACATCTTACGTACTTCTACGGCGATGGGACTTGAAAGCTCGATACCGATCAGCAGACCCATGCCTCTGACTTCCGCGATACTTCCGGTTCTCTTTTGGATCTGGCGGAGTTTTTTCATCAGATAATCTCCGACGACTTTCGCATTTTTCATCAATTCACGCTGGTCTATTTCCTCGAGAACGGCAAGTGCCGCAGCTGCAGCCAGAGGATTGCCTCCGAATGTCGAGCCGTGATCGCCCGGAGCAAATCCGGATGCCGCATTTTCCGTGGCCAGCATGGCGCCGATCGGCACACCGCCGGCCAGGCCTTTGGCAGTGGTCAGGATATCGGGAATAATTCCGAATTGTTCATAGGCGAACAAGGTGCCGGTGCGGCCGATGCCCGTTTGTACTTCATCCAGTATCAGAAGCGCGCCGGTTTCCGTGCAGAGTTCCCGGACAGCTTTGATGTATTCGACATCGGCAGGGAGAATCCCGCTCTCGCCCTGAACCAATTCAAGAAGGACGGCACAGGTGTCCGAATCGACCGCTGCACGCATGGCTTCGATATTATTGAAGGGGACATGAATGAAGCCTTCCGGAAGGGGTGCGAACGGTTTGCTGTATTTTTCCTGCCCGGTAGCGGTGATGGTTGCCAGCGTCCGTCCGTGGAAGGAGTGGATCGCAGAAATGATCTTCGCTCTCGGTGCACCTTTCTTATAGAAGTAGGCGCGAGCAAGCTTGATGGCGGCTTCGTTGGCTTCCGCGCCGCTGTTGCATAAAAACACGCGGTCGGCAAAAGATTTCTGCACGAGAGCCCGTGCAAGTTCACTCTGTCCTTCAATATAGTAATGGGATGAACAATGGATGAATTTTCTGGCCTGCCCGGAAATTGCTTTCACAAGCCTCGGGTTGGCGTGTCCGACAACGTTCACTGCAATGCCGCCGAGAAGATCCATATATCTTTTCTCATCGGTTGCATAGAGATACACGCCTTTTCCGTGGGTGAAGGCGACGGGAACGCGGTCACCGAAGACATTGACGTAGTAGGTTTTGTCTAAATGCATGATCCATTCAAGCTGCTTATCCATATATTTCTCCTAACAATCTTCAGATTTATATTTTTTCTCCGTCGAAGTAAGGTCGTCGTTCCTTCGTGATCATCGTACCGATACCTTTGCCGGTGAAGATCTCGAGAAGCAGACTGTGCGGAATGCGCCCGTCGATAATGTGCGCCCGGCCGACCCCGCGGTGGATCGTATCAAGGCAGCCGAGTACTTTGGGAATCATGCCTCCGGAAATGACGCCGGAAGCAATCAGTTCGGTGATTTCGACCTCGGTCAGTACCGGGAAGACCTTCTCGGTGCCATCCGGCAGTGTGCCTTTGACGCCGGCGACGTCCGTCAGAGTCATGAGCTTCTCCGCTTTCAGCGCTGCCGCAATTTCCGAAGCAACCGTATCGGCGTTGATGTTATAGCTTTGACCGTCCGGACCGATGCCGATCGGAGCGACAACGGGAATGTACTCATCATTTGCAAGCATGGTCAGAACTTTGGTATTGATGCGGGTGATTTTGCCGACGTAGCCAACATCGAGCGCTTCGCCACCGGGACCTTCTGTCAGTTTTTCACATTCAATAAGATGTCCGTCGATTCCGCAGATGCCGATGGCTTTCGCACCTTTCTGGCCGAGCGTTGCGACGATTTCTTTATTGGTCTTGCCTACGAGTACCATCTGCGCAATGGCCATCGTGCGGGCATCCGTGACGCGAAGTCCGCCGACAAACTGCGAAGGGATCGACATCTTGCCGAGCATCTCGCTGATGTCCGGCCCGCCGCCGTGAACAATCACCGGATTGATGCCGACAAACTTCAGCAGCGTAATGTCATCCATGACGGATTGCTTCAGCTCTTCGTTGATCATTGCGTTTCCGCCGTATTTGATGACGACAGTTTTGCCGGAAAGACTCTGGATGTAGGGAAGAGCCTCAATCAGGATTTCGGCTTTATTAATGAATTCCTGCATTTCTTTTCCGAGATAGGGAATCACATTTTGATCTGCCATATTGTCCTCCGGCTTTCTTCTGTTTATTTTTCCATCGTTCAGTATATCTTCATTCCGTTTTTCTTTGAGGGGCGGCGGTATCAGATACAGCCGCAAAGATTTGATAAGCCGGTGCCTTCCGGATAGCCCTGCATGACGTTCATCGCCTGCACGGCCTGGGCAGAGGCGCCTTTACCGAGATTGTCGACCGCACTGATCACCTTGACCTTGCCGGTTCTTGCATCCTTGAAAATGCCGATGTCGATAAAATTGGAGTAACAGACATGCTTCGTCTCCGGTGCGGAATTTGATGGAAGAATACGGACAAACGGGTCACCCGCATAAAACCGGACGAACAATTCGCGCAGCTCATCCCCGGTCATGTCCAACTTTTCGGGAAGCAGATCGGCGTATATTGTCGCCAGCATTCCCCGTTTCATCGGTGCCAGATGGGGTGTGAAGGTGACGGTTATTTTTTCGTTGGCCAGAAGGGAACATTCCTGTTCGATTTCCGGCGTGTGACGATGGGATGTAATTCCGTATGCTTTAAAATTCTCTGCAGATTCACAGAATGAAAACGCCAGATCTGCTTTGCGTCCCGCACCGGAAACTCCGGAAACGGCGTCGATAATAATGCCCTTTGTGCCAATGATTTTTCCGGAGAGAAGAGGGGCAAGTCCCAGAATAGAACAAGTCGGATAACAGCCCGGGTTTGCAGTAAGTGCAGCAGCGGCAAGTTCCTTCCTGTAGAGTTCAGGAATGCCGTACACCGCCTGTGAAAGCAGCTCGGGACACGGGTGAACAAGTCCGTAGGCCGCTTCGTAATCCTCGAGTTCCCTGAAACGGAAATCTCCGCTGTGATCGATGACCTTCACACCCTGAGAAAGAAGTACGGGAACGACTTGAGAAGACACCCCGTGCGGAAGCGCCGTAATAACAAGGTCGCAGTCTTTTGCCACTTCCGGCGCATCGGCTCCTGTGAGCATAAGATCGCATATACCGAGAAAAGAGGGATAAACCTGTGAAAACGTCTTCCCGACGAAGCTCTGGGATACAAGATGAGTTATACGCGCATACGGGTGCGAGGAAAGAATGCGGACCAGCTCGACCCCCACGTAGCCCGTTGCTCCAATAATGCCGATTCTCGTCTCTTTCACGGTGTTCACCTCGTTTTTTTCATTATAGTAAGATTCTACATGATATCCAACAAAAATTGTATACTTTGTCCTCACAGGGCGATTAATATTTATACAGAATACTGCATAAACTTGCATTTTGCAACATTCGTGACGCGTGAAATTGTTTTTTTATACATTTTGTACAAGAAACGGGTCATCTTTCTGGACTTTATGCTACACACCGATGAACGTATGTCCAAAAACGAAGCGAAAGTTTTGGCTATTTTTGCATATGGTGCAATCATTGACGGGGTGCTATAGTTGGAATGTGCAAAAAAAGAACACCGTGCTGAATGTACGGCTCAAAACTTGGAGGTATCAGAAATGGCCAGTCTATCTCTACAACACATCTACAAAAAGTATGAAGGCGGCGTTGTAGCTGTCAGTGACTTCAATCTCGAAATCGCGGATAAGGAATTCATTATTCTGGTTGGTCCTTCCGGCTGCGGAAAATCCACTACACTTCGTATGATAGCTGGTCTTGAAGACATCTCCGAAGGTGAAATCTATATCGGTGATCGCCTGATCAATGATGTTCTTCCTAAGGACAGAGATATCGCCATGGTTTTCCAGAACTATGCTCTGTATCCTCATATGTCCGTTTTTGATAACATGGCTTTCGGACTTAAGCTCAGAAAGCTTCCGAAAGATGACATCAAGCGCCGCGTAAGCGAAGCTGCAAGAATCCTTGAAATTGAACACCTCCTCGAGCGTAAGCCCAAGGCTCTGTCCGGCGGACAGAGACAGCGTGTTGCTCTCGGACGTGCTATCGTTCGTGATCCTAAGGTCTTCCTTATGGATGAGCCTCTTTCCAACCTTGACGCAAAGCTTCGTGTACAGATGCGTGTTGAAATCACAAAGCTCCACCAGAGACTGCAGACCACGATCGTATACGTTACACATGATCAGACCGAAGCTATGACGATGGGTACCCGTATCGTTGTTATGAAGGACGGATTCATCCAGCAGGTTGATTCTCCTACGGAACTCTATGAGCACCCTGTAAATACTTTCGTTGCAGGATTTATCGGAATGCCTCCGATGAACTTCATCAACGCCAGCATTCACGTCGAGGACAACGTTGTTTATGTAGCTTTCGAGAATACAACAATTAAGCTTCCTGCACGTTACTCCATTCCTGAAGTTCTGGATCATGACGGCAAAGAAATCATCTTCGGTGTCCGTCCTGAAGCAATCACAGATGACGCTACCTACGTTTCACAGCACACCGTGACGGGTTTCTCCGCTGACGTCGACGTTGTTGAATTGCTCGGAGCTGAGACCTATCTCTACGTTACAGTGAACGGCTCGCTGCCTCTTACGGCCAGAGTTGATCCTACAACATCCCAGTCCCGCGTAGGCGAGGTTGTTGCTCTGGCAATTGATGCCAACCGTATCCACCTCTTCGACAAAGAGACAGAGCAGAGCATCATTTCCTAAGTCTCTTCCCGCAAAATGTCCTTTCGTTTTTATGACCGGCTTCCTGCAAAAAGGGAGCCGGTTTTTTCTCTTTTTCGCGAAAATGCGCATCTTCCGTTTCTGCTATCTTCGGCTTCTCCCAAAAAAGGCGCCAAAACGAAGCTGGCCATTGTTGTGTAGGGAGCTTCGCTCCCGCGGAAACATTCCCTTTTCTCGGCGCGATATGTTCACATTTCCTTAACGCGAAGCGCTTTCTCAAAGGAATACCTTTGCGCGAACGTATTTCGCAGGGCGTATCCCGGAGACAAGTGAGCGCAAATGGTATTCCTTCTGTTATCTTCTTGCAACATGATCGTGAAACGTATAAGATAATATGAATATATATGGGGAATAGCCCTTAAATTGGCGTGCGTTTCTGCAGCAAATTGTGCGGAAGTATTTGTAGGTGATTGCAATGGAAGAAATCAAGAAGTGTATTAAGGAAGTCGGACAGATTTTGGATCGTACCGTGGGCATCATGGACACCTCGGGTCTG
>JADGQQ010000092.1 GCA_017881645.1 Clostridia bacterium | reverse complement strand
TCGGACTGGTAACTTATGTGCTTTATTACCGGTTGGAAGGAACGGCAAGTTACAGGGACGGTATGATTCCGCTCATTTCGGATGCGGTTGTGATGGCGGTTTTTGCGGGAGTCATGGTGTTTTCTTAGATGGGAAAGAATTGTAGTACTGGAGGCTTCTATGGATAATTTCGACGATGACCGGAAACGCATTCTGCAACTTGCTTCTATGGAGCATATTTTCATTTTGGTGGTAATAAAATGCATCTGAACAAAGAGACGATCCAGGAAATTATTTATGAAGGAATCAAGAGCCGATGGTTGGCGGCTCCCGGTTTTTTCCCGGAATTTCTTACGGAAATATCCCGCGAGACCCAAGTGCAGAACGAGGAGTATCTGCAGTCGGTTTCGGATGATTTTCAAAGGCAGATCAAGATTTTCCCGGTTCGCGCCAAAGACCGTGCAAAATGGAAGCGGAAAATGCAGATTATGCTGCCGCGCGTCTTGAGCGAAGAAACCATCATCGGCGTGCACCTTGCCATGGATCCGCAGGCGATGGACGCATTTATGGATGGAATTCTGGAATTCCTGCGCCATGTCCGGGAATTCGCTCCGGAATTGCCATTGGAGGGAATCGGGCAGGCCGTCCGGAACTATATCGTATATGCAATGTTCAATGAATTACACGGCATCCGCCAGGGATTCAGCCGTGCCTGCTTCGGATACAGCATGCTCTATCCTTTCACAGATAATTTTATCGACAGCCGGAACTATTCCGATCAGGAAAAGCGCGAATACAACCGGATCATCCGGAACAAAATCGAAGGAAAAGAAGTGCATCCCGTTTCAGTCCACCAGCGGAAAACGTGCAAACTTCTGGCTGCGATTGAAGATGAATATCCAAGGGAAAAGGACTCGACGATCTTCACCCTGCTTCTGCTGATGCTTGAAGCACAGGAAGAAAGCATACGGCAGCAGAAGAAAGATACCCCGCTTTCGGAAGAGGAAATACTGGATATCTCGCTTTTCAAAGGCGGCCTGTCCGTACTGATTGACCGGTTTTTTGTGCATAGCGAAATCACGGAAAACGATCTGATTTTCTATCTTGGATTCGGGTTTTTCCTTCAGCTTGCGGACGATCTGCAGGATATTGAAGAAGACAGCGCAAAGGGACATCAGACGCTTCTGACCGTCGATACGCACTGCCGTCCGGAAGAAATGACCGTGAATAAGATGCTGCACTTTTTGCATCGGCTGATGCATGATTTTCAAGCGGAAAACGAACCTTTCGCCGGTTTTGTTCTGAGAAATTGCGAACTGCTGATCCTTGCTTCTGTCATCGGCAGCCGGTCGGTTTTTTCGGATGCCTATGTGGAGCAGTTGGAGAAATATTTACCGGTTTCCTATCCGTTCCTTGAAAAAATGAAAATCCAGCGAATCTATCATCCGGATGGTTCCAATCAGAACAAATATCTGAAAATTCTGGACGAGATGATCCGGAATGGATGACGAGTGCGATTTCATGAGGAAAAATTAGTTGATTCGATAGGATATTCGTCGTGAGAAGCGGCCGATCATGCTGTAGGAAAGAATTGCACAGAGCAGATTGGACAATTTGCCGAATTTTCGGTAGAGCAGATTGAAGGCCAGATACGGAATCACCTGATGTTTTGATTTCGGAATTCGCTTCCAAATGTTCCGGAACGAGTACACATTCCTGTAGATCCAAAGATACCCCCGGTACAGTTCATCGGCGGTCATGCTTTTGGGTGCAAATACGACATGAGCCGTATTGTATCGGCTCAGTGTCTGGTCCGTAATGCGGTTCTCTGCGGCTAAAGCGGCATACAGTTTTGTACCGGGATAAGGCGTTAGAATATGAGACGTGACGGTTTCGATCCTGTTTTTAACGATCCATTCGAGTGTGCTTGCGAAAACGGACGGATCATCTTCGTCCAAGCCAAAAACAAAGCTTGCATTTACCATAATGCCTCTTCTGTGAATCTCATCCACGAGTCGTTCGTATACGGATACGCGATTTTGCACCTTGTGAACACTATCAAGTGACTTGCTGTTGATGCTTTCAAAACCAATAAAAAGACTTTGACAACCGGAATCTCTCATGTCGTCAAGCAGTTCGGGCATATCGACGATATTGGAAGTCACCGCAGCATTCCATTTCAGCTTTCGAGGCTTGATTGTCTGAAGAAAATCCCGTGTCCATGCAGGATTGCCGATGAAATTATCATCTATAAACATAACATGCTTCGTTTTCAGTGATTCTATATCGCGAACAACATGATCGATGGGTCTGTTTATGTACGTTTTCAACATGTGTTTGCAGCTGTTGTAACAGAAGTCGCATTGAAACGGGCAACCCCGGCTCGTGCTGATGATATTTGTGTATAAGTACTTCCGGCGGTCGATTCTGCTGTAATCCGGAGATACGATCTCAGATCCGGAAAAGCGATCCATATTCTTATATGTCTTTTTCAGAACACCGTTCTCAATGTCATCGAGCATATTTCCCCATACTTTTTCTGCCATACCTATGCAGATCGCATCAAAATGTTCTGCGGCATCCTCGGGATTCGATGTGATATATATACCGCCGGCAATGACGGTTACGCCCCGACTTTGAAAGATATTCGCTATTTCCACGGCCCTATCCATAACATCTACCGTTACGGTAATTGCAACTACATCAACCGGGCAGTCAAAATCAATTTTTTCAACATTTTCATTCTCTATTACGACGGTATGCCTGGCCGGAGTCAGATTTGCGAGCGTTAGTAATGCGAGTGAAGGTGACATCCTCGATTTCATCTTCGTATCCATGGGTCTTCGTGACATAGCTGGCTGAACAAGTTTAATCCGCATGTCGCCCTCTTTCCGATTCTTTCCGATTTCTTACAGAATACAGAAGAAATGAACGAAAGTCAATAATAATTTATCGGTCATCGATAAAAACAAATCGAATAGCAATTATAACTGGCGGGTGTTTGAAGCAGCGGTCTGAACGGTTGCTGATGAAGATTCCGTAATGAGTGCAGGTACTTTTACCAATTCCGATGTCAGTTCCGTACTCTTTGCGGGAGATGTGCATGCAGACAGACTGCAGGTCAAAGCCAGAACCGAAGCAAGTACAGCCACAAAGAATTTCCGCATTGTCATGATGCACTCCAATCAAAAGGCATTTGAAAAATGTTTATAACGTACTTTGACCACGTAATCTTGTTTTTACGCTTTAAAAGAAAAACGCCCGTCGGACTCTCTTTTATGGTACACTTCTAATGCAATTCGATGAATTGGAACCATTATGACCCATTTGCATGATAGAAATGACCCATCAAATAGAACAGACATGATTTTGATGTAGGAACGCATGCATGCGTTCCTATTTTTGAGTTAATAATCATAAACAAAGAAAAATAAAAAAGAAAAGCGCAGCGGTGCAGGAAGTACCGTGCCGAAGGAGAAAACATTGCTATTTGAAAATTTGAATATTTCCCTGCCCATTCAGAGAGCCTTAATTGAATCAGGATATACGGAAGCGACACCCATCCAGGCGAAAGCGATTATGCCGCTTCTGGAAGGACGCGATCTGCTCGGATGCGCGCAGACCGGTACGGGTAAGACCGCCGCTTTTGCCATTCCGATCCTGCAGGGACTGTCCCTTGAACCCCGGAATCCTACCGCCCGCAGACAGATCAAGGCGCTGATTCTGGCTCCGACACGCGAACTTGCTATCCAGATCGGTGAAAGCTTTGACGCGTACGGCAAACATCTTGGTCTGAAAACTATCGTAATATTCGGAGGCGTATCCCAGCATCCGCAGACAAGAGAACTGACAAACGGCGTTGATATCCTGGTGGCGACACCGGGCCGTCTGCTGGATCTGATCAGTCAGAAATTCGTCCACCTCAATGCGGTCAAGTATTTCGTTCTCGATGAAGCGGACCGGATGCTCGACATGGGTATGATTCACGATGTCAGAAGAATCATTGCCTATCTTCCGGCAGAACGGCAGACGATGTTTTTCTCTGCAACCATGCCTCTTGAGATCGCAAAGCTTTCCGGCTCCATCTTGAAGAACCCGGTAAAGGTTGAAATTACACCCGCCGCTTCGACCGTTGACATGATCGATCAGGAAATTTATTTCGTAGACAAGAACAACAAAATAAATCTTCTGACGCATCTTCTGAAAAACATTGAGATTGAATCCGCACTTGTATTCTCCCGTACCAAACACGGTGCGGACAAAATCGTGAAGGCTCTGGAGAAATCCGGGCTGCAGGCACAGGCGATCCACGGCAACAAATCCCAGAATGCGCGCCAGCTGGCGCTCAGTAACTTCAAGCAAAGAAAGACGAGAATCCTGGTTGCTACGGATATTGCGGCCAGGGGCATCGACATCGAAGAACTCTCGCATGTCATTATTTTCGATCTGCCGGAGGTTCCGGAAACCTACGTTCACAGAATCGGCCGTACAGGACGCGCGGGTCTCGGCGGTATCGCCATCTCTTTCTGTGACCAGGAAGAGAAGCACTTGCTGCGTGACATCCAGAAACTTATCGCAAAAACCATACCGGTTGTTGAAGAGCACCCATATCCGCTGATCGACTTCAATCCGGAACCGGCACCCAAGAAGACCTTTGATTCCTCCCGTAATTCGTCCGGCCGCTCGCAGGGAAGACCTCAAGCGAAACC
>JADGQQ010000091.1 GCA_017881645.1 Clostridia bacterium | reverse complement strand
GCCCTGTTGTTCCCACCATAATGGCGCAGTAGTTCAGTTGGTTAGAATGCCAGCCTGTCACGCTGGAGGTCGAGGGTTCGAGCCCCTTCTGCGTCGCCATAACAGCCGGTCCGAAAGGACCGGTTGCCATATGCCCAGATAGCTCAGTCGGTAGAGCAGAGGACTGAAAATCCTCGTGTCGTTGGTTCGATTCCGACTCTGGGCACCAGAATTGACCGTGAATGCCGTTGGCTTCACGGTTTTTTCTTTTTTCTGAGAAACCGCGGGCGTAAGCGGGTGTCAGAAACGAATTGCTGCATATGGATTTACGTTTCAGGGAATACAATTATTTCATTGTTTAGTATATAATACGAGTTCCGGAAGAAATTCAAAACGATCCGGAACCGCACAGGAGGAAAATAGATGACGGACAAGCCATTTGCCATGAAGAAGGAAGATGTACTTCTTAATCTAGCGACAGACAGCGAAGCGGGTCTTACTACGGCAGAGGCTGAGAAGCGACTGCTGGAATACGGACTGAATGCTCTCGGCGAAAAGAGACAGAAGCCGCTTTGGAAGCGCTTCCTTCTGCAGTTTGCAGATGCTATGGTTTTCATTCTGCTGGCTGCTGCCGGTCTTTCCGCTGTTATGGCTATAAAAGACGGCGGGTTTGAAGGATGGATTGATGTCATCGTTATTATGGCAATCGTCATCATTAACGCAGTTCTGGGCGTCTATCAGGAAGGCAAAGCCGATCAGGCAATTGCCGCGCTCCGGAAGATGAGTTCTCCGCAATCGAAAGTGATCCGGGACGGTGCGCAGAAAATGCTGCCTTCCGATCAGATCGTTCCGGGAGATATCGTCATTCTCGACGCAGGGGATCTGGTTGCGGCCGATATACGATTGGTTTGGCAGAGTTCACTGAAAGTTGAAGAGGCTTCCCTGACCGGAGAGTCAGTGCCTGTTGAAAAACATGCAGATGTTGTTCTTGCAGAGGACAGCGGGCTGGGCGACCGTGATAATATGCTCTTTATGGGTACGGCGATTACATATGGGCGTGCCAGAGGCGTTGTCACTGGAACCGGTGCAAAGACAGAATTAGGCGGGATCGCCGAAAAACTCCAGAATATCGACGAATCGGTGACACCTCTTCAAAAAAATCTGACAAGCCTCGGCAAAATTCTTGGCATCATTTGTATTATTGTTTGTATCATTGTCTTCACCGTGGATGTTTTCGTACAGAAAGTGGCGTGGAACGAGGCGCTCATGACTGCCGTGAGTCTGGCGGTTGCCGCCATTCCGGAAGGTCTTGCTGCTGTCGTTACGATTGTACTATCAATTGGCATGACACGAATGGCCGCGAGAAATGCAATCGTCAGAAAACTGCTTGCAGTTGAGACACTCGGCTGTGTGGATGTGATTTGTTCTGATAAGACCGGAACCCTGACACAGAATGAAATGACAGTAACAACGCTCTATGACGGACTTCATATTTACGACGTCACCGGTATCGGATATTCCCCGGACGGAGCCATCATGGACAATCAAGGAAAGCCTGCCCTGATCGAAAATGTTCTTGAGAGACTGATTCTGTCGAGCGTATTGTGCAGTGATGCCATCACGTCCAAGAAGGAAGACGGCCGATACGCCTGCATCGGGGATCCGACTGAGGGCGCGCTTGTTGCACTTGCAGGAAAAGCGGGATTGTCACAAGAGTCATTACATGCAAAATATCCACGGGTTGCTGAGCTGCCCTTCGATTCCGACCGTAAAATGATGACAACCTATCATCCCAACATTGAAGCCGATTATTTTGTATCATTTACGAAGGGTGCTCCGGATATTATTCTGGACCGCTGTGTTTCGATTTATACGATGGAAGGCAAAGTGCCTCTTACCGAAGAGAAACGCGCGGAGATCGCGCAGACAAATCACTCGCTTGCTTCCCGGGCCCTTCGGGTGCTGGCATTTGCATATCGTCTGCATGATCCCGCAAATGACGCAGATGCTCATAATGCGGATCTGGACGATGAATCGGACCTCGTATTTATTGGACTTGCCGGCATGATCGATCCGGCACGTCCGGAAGCCAGAGACGCGATTGCAGTCTGTAAAGAAGCCGGTATCCGGGCAGTGATGATTACAGGAGACTATAAAGATACAGCCGTCGCCATTGCCAAAGATCTGGGGCTAATGACCGAAGGATATGGCAGCATGTCCGGATCCGATCTCGACAAATTGTCGGATGACGAACTGGCTCTGGCGTGTGAGAATACCGCCGTATACGCCCGTGTATCGCCGGATCATAAAGTGCGCATTGTAGCGGCTCTTCAGAAAGAAGGTCACATTGCATCCATGACAGGCGACGGCGTGAATGACGCCATGGCTTTAAAGACGGCCGATATCGGCGTCGCCATGGGCATTACAGGTACGGACGTCGCCAAAAACTCAGCTGATATGATCCTTACGGACGATAACTTTGCGACCATCGTTCACGCCATTGAAGAGGGAAGAATCATTTATAGTAATATCCGCAAATTTGTCGGATTTCTTCTTTCGTGCAATGTCGGAGAGATTCTGGTCATTTTCATTATTTCTTTGATTCCGTCTTCGATGATTCACGGTATCGGTACACCGCTGACCGCGATTCAACTTCTGTGGCTCAATCTTGTCACGGACAGCTTTCCGGCACTTGCTCTCGGCCGCGAGAAAGGTGAACCGGACATCATGAAGCTTCCGCCCCGGAAAAAGACCGAATCGATCATCAACCGACCGATGCAGCTCCTGATTCTTGTCCAGAGTCTGGCAATATTTTTTACCGTGTTCGCTTCGTTTCTGATCGGCCTCAAAGTAATATTCGTAAACGATGCCATTCCATTAACCGGAGCACGTACAATGGCCTTTACGACATTAATTCTCGCCGAACTGTTTCGCGCCTACAGTGCCCGCTCGGAGCATACAAACGTTTTCCGGCTTGGGCTCTTCTCCAACAAATCCATGAATCTGGCCGTATCCTTTTCAGCCTTTCTCCTGCTTTTCGTCATCTATATACCCGGGGTCAACCGTGTATTCGATAATGTGGCACTTCCGGCCGTTGCATGGATTCCCATCATTATCCTTGCGCTGATCCCGTTTTCCGTGAGTGAGATTTATAAGACAATTAAGTACAGGAAATAAACGACCGGTTATGAAGCCAAGACACTTGCACAGGTATTTATGGTGTGATAGAATTGAACGGATTTAAGAGATTCGAACCGTTTGTGGACCTGGAGGCTAATTAATGGAAACTTTATCGATTGTTTTGGCATCTGTAGATATTCTTATTTGTGTTGTGCTTGTTATTCTTGTTGTATTTCAGGAAGGCAATGACAAAGGCATGGGCGTTATCGGCGGCGGAGCTGATACGTTTTTTGGCAAAGAGAAGGGTAGAACCATGGACAGTAAGCTTAAGAAGTTTACGGCCATTCTTGCCACAGTGTTCGCTGTTCTTACTGTTATTCTTTACCTGATTCTTGCAAAAGGCTGGTAATCCTGTCTGACGAACAAATTGATCGGATATCGACCTGTTTTCGAACAGGTCGATATTTTTTCGTTTCGCATAGAGGAAATAGGTATAATAAAGGTGAATCTATTGTTTTCAAGAGCAGGTTCAGAATTAGCGGGAGGCTTTCCATGAAAAAGAAAAACACAAATAAATCCGGTCACGCGAAAACAGGATCCTATGCACCCTATGCGAATAACCGCTCAAAGAGCGCAGCTCCGTCGCGGGACAGGCAAGTGAAGCGTGCGCCCCCGGCACGCCGTTATGTAAATGAGACACCGGTATCGGAAAATATACCCAGAGGTCCCCTGGCCATGAAGAATCAATGTGTCGGAATATTGCGCGAGTCCGGTTTTGACGGAGTCGTCGAGCCGGATGTCGGATACGACAGTTCTCAGTACGGCCGCATTCTTGTGCGGGCACGGGACCTGAACGGTGCACCTTTCGGCATGAAAGTTGTCTGTGAGATTAAGAACCCGCAGGCTTCTTCCGGTGAATACGAAGGAAGCATCATCGAAGTACTCGGAGACCCCGGAAGAAGTGATGTAGCAATCCTGTCCATTATTCGCCAATATGGTCTGTCAACCACGTTTCCTGAGGCGGTTCTGGCGGAAGCCGAGCATTTCCCGGTGAATCCAACGGAAGAGTCCATAGGGAGTGCACTTGCATCGGGTCGAAGGGATCTTCGATCTCTGAGGACGATTACCATGGACGGGGAAGATGCTAAAGATCTGGATGATGCCATTTCCATCGAGAATCTTCCCGGCAGGGGATACCGCCTGTATGTCCATATAGCGGATGTGTCCCATTATGTGAAGGAAGGGACGGCACTTGATGACGAGGCGCGTCTCAGGGCTACCAGCGTGTATCTCGTTGACCGCGTGATCCCGATGCTCCCCCCGCGCCTGTCAAACGGACTTTGCAGTCTCAATCCGGGCACTCCGCGTTTTGCGCTGACGGCGGATATGACCGTGAATTATGAGGGTGAAGTGGTCGACGGAGATGTGTACGAAAGCATGATCACAAGTGACGCCAGAACTTCGTACAAGGAGATATTCGGAGTTCTTTTTGAGCAGAAGTATTTGGACCGTTATGCGGATTTTGTCCCGATGCTGGAGACGATGAAGGATCTGAAGGACATTCTGTCAGCCAAACGCGAGAAGCGGGGAGCATTGGATTTTTCGTTCCCGGAAACACATGTTGATCTGGATCCGGACGGGAAACCGCTGGCAATCTATCCGTATCCGACCAGTTATACGAACGGTATGATTGAGGAATTTATGATTCTTTGCAACGAATTTGTTGCAACAAGATTTTTCCGGATGAAATATCCGTTTGTATATCGTGTACACGAGGATCCGGATGTTCTGAAGATCGCCGAATTTTTGCATGTTGCTAAGCTTTTCGGAGCGAAGCCGAATATTCAAGGGAAACCGACTTCATTTGCCTTGTCGAGTCTGATGAAACAGATGGAAGGGGAGCCGTTTACGCCCGCACTGTCACAAATACTGCTCCGTTCGCTGGCGAAAGCCCGTTACTTTGAGGAAAATCTGGGTCATTTCGGATTAGCCTCCGAATGCTACTGCCATTTCACTTCCCCTATCCGCAGATACCCGGATCTTTACATTCACCGGATCATCAAGAGCTATCTTCACAGCGAACACAAGAAAGAATATTTTGCATCACAGGTTGCTGAGGTCAGCGCCCACAGTTCGGATATGGAGAGGAATTCCATGAATTCGGAACGTGCAACCGTTGACCAGAAAGTCACGGAATATATGGTCCAGCACATGGGCGATACTTTCGACGGAATCATATCAAGTATATTTCGCGGAGGCATTTTTGTGCAGTTGGAGAGTTCTGTCGAAGGTCTGATCCCATTTCGAACGATGAATGATTATTTTGAATTTGACGAGCGCCGTCTGGAAGCCCGCGGCAAGACATCCGGCAAAGTCTATCGTATCGGTGAAAAGATTAAGGTTACCGTCGGCAATGTTGATCCGATTCTCCGCCGTGTGGATTTCATACTTGCAAACAGTGTGGATGGCGGAAGACGCACCGTGCGGCCGGAAAAGGGCATGAAAAAAGATGCCGGTGAAGGCACCTCGAAATCCAGAGACAGGTCGGGTGCAGGAAACCGGAAAGAATCCGGCAGAAAACACGGAAAATAGAAGCAGAGTCAGACCGTAACGCGAAACGGTTCCAGAGTCTTGACAAGATCCTCACAGTGGTCGGAATGGATCTCGATATTTATCGGGCGCTGCAGTTCAAGACTGAAAATACCCATGATGGATTTTGCATCGACGACATATCTGCCCGAAGACAAGTCAACATCATATGGAAATGAATTCACCGCATGAACAAAATCCTTGACGTCTGTAATGGATTTGAACTGAACTGTAAAACGTACCATCGTGCAAAACCTCCAAAAACGAGTCGGAACAATGTGCGCTAGCGCATATATCCCATGAATTATAAGTGTATCACAGGTGCAAGGCATGTCAATCAGACGTGAGGAAATACGATTGTTCATTCGAAAAAAGAGCCGGAGTAAATCGTTATGACAAGTATGGAACCGGAAAAGCGCAGCATCGAAAATTATACCATTGCATTCCACACTCTTGGCTGTAAAGTCAATCGCTATGAGACCGATGCCGTTCGACAGGCATTTGCTTCGCGCGGCTTCCAAATTGTGACCGAAGAAACACCGGCAGATATTCTTGTGATCAATACATGTACGGTTACATCGGAAGCGGATCGCAAATCGCGTCAGATGATTCGCCGCGCGAAAAGACGAAACCCGGGAGCGATTGTTGTAGCTATGGGCTGTCAGATCGAACTTCTGAAGAGCGCTTCCGATGCGGATATCGCCGTAGGTACAAAGAACAGGCTATCGGTCGTCGATCTCGTCCTTGAAAAAATGGGCCTGCTCATGACGGATCCGCCTTCAACAGTGACGAAGACTCCTTCAACAGTGACGAAGACTCCTGAGACAGGATATCAGGAATTCGGGCCGGTAGTGTCACAGGAGGATACCACCCGGGCATTCATTAAAATACAGGACGGATGTGACAGCTTCTGCAGTTACTGTATAATTCCGTTCGCCCGCGGGCGCGTAGTCAGCCGCGCGTCCGCGGAAATTCTTCGCGAGGCGGAAGAACTGTCGAACCGCGGATTCCATGAGATCGTTCTTACAGGGATCCATTTGTGTTCATACGGAAAAGAAAGGGGAGAGGGAATCGAGGCGCTGGCACAGCTGTTGGAACAGCTTGACGCTATCCCGGCTATTCATCGAATTCGCCTGGGTTCGTTGGAACCCAACTCTATGACGGAATCCTTTGTCCATAAACTTGCGGGGATCCGGAAACTGTGCCCGCACTTCCATGTATCTTTACAGAGCGGATCGGATTCCGTCCTGTCGCGCATGAACCGTAAATACACCGCCGGGGGATATCGGGAAGTGATTTCGCTGCTTCGGAGCGTTTTTCCGCGCGTTGCCGTTACGACGGATATCATTGTTGCTTTTCCCGGCGAAACAGAAGAAGAACATCAGGAAAGCCTTCGTTTTTGCAGAGAAATTGGATTTTCGCGAATTCATGTTTTCCCGTTTTCCGTTCGAAGCGGGACAAGTGCCGCTGACATGCAGCCGAAAGTATCCTCGAAAACAGCCGATGAAAGAACAGAAACATTTTTACAGCTCTCGAATTCGCTGGCAGCAGCGTACTGCAGCAGGTTTGAGGGAGATACGGTCGATGTTTTACTTGAAACGAAAGATGAATCGGGAGAATTTTCCGGATATTCCAAAGAATACCTGCGAGTTCACGTTTCTTCGAGCCAAGATGTCCGACAGGGCCAGGAAGTTCGGGTGAAGGTTATTTCTATGGAACAAAACGAGCTTTACGGAACGGTTACATATTGAAGTCGGATATGCATTTTTAGTGATATTGTCATAAAACATGATACAATTAATCTGAACAGTCGTTCTCATAAAGCCCTTCGAGGAGGTGTTCCAATGGTAGATTCCGAAACAGCAAGGTTTTCATTTAACATGGATAAGTCCGAAAATGTCCGGGAACTGATGTCGTTTGTTCTTTCCGCCCTTCAGGAAAAAGGTTACAATCCGATCAATCAGCTCGTCGGTTATTTTATGTCGGGAGATCCAACATACATTACGAATTATAAAGGTGCACGCGGTATTATTCGTCGTATCGAACGGGACGAACTGCTGGAAGTTATTGTCAGAGAATACTGCGATAAACTTAAGTAGTCGACGTTCACCAGATACGGGGGATATATGGGAAGAGCCATGGCCATTGATTATGGAACCAGACGTGTCGGCATTGCACTGAGTGATGTACTTCGTTTGACAGCTCATGGGTTCGAGACAATATCGTGGAACGGTGAAGACTGCCGTTTTGTATTGGACAGAATCGCTCAGATCATATCCGAGAAGGCTGTTACCGATATTGTTATCGGTCAACCCAGAAGGACGGACGGCTCTGAGAGCGAATCACAAAAAAAAGCGCAGGCTTTCGGGTCGGATCTGCATTCTCTGACAGGAATTCTTCCGGTCTATCAGGACGAAAGATATACAACGGTTATTGCATCGCGATATCTTCGGGAAACCGGTGTTTCCGGTCGGAATAAGAAGAATGTAGTCGATCAGGTTGCCGCAGAAATCATTCTCCGCGAGTATCTTGAAACCCGTCGCGTGGACAAGTGATTCATGATATAATAAGTCATGTTTGGTCTTTTTGATCTGGTTTGCTAATAAATTTACTGCGTCAAGGGCGCAACAGGAGGAAAAATATGTTTTTTGAGGATTGCGGCTGCGGATGCGGCCATGACGAAGGCAACGATGACTGCACACATGATGGCGTCGGTGAAGAGCAGGCCATTATTACTATGGTTGATGCAGAATCCGGTGAAGAGTATCAGTTTTCGGTAGTGGATGATTTCGAATTTAAAGGACAGGCATATTGTGTGCTTGTAACTGTAGACGAAGAAGAGCCGGAGCTTGTTATTACAAAGGTCGTTCAGCTTGAAGGCGATGAAGAAGGTCTGATGAGTCTTGATGAAGACGAAGCAGATGAGATTTATGCCGAATATGACCGACTTTGCGAGGAAGCGGATATCGACGATGAAGACGACACAGACGAAGAAAAGTAAGTCGGAACATAAGCCTCACACTTCTTTGGGAATGAACAAATCAAATGATGCCCTTGCCGTTATACGCGATGCGTCCAACGGCAAGGAGTATTTTCTTTCCATTATTGATTCGTTTTCCATGACCGGACGGGATTATGTTGTTATGTATAATTACGAACCCGATGATGGAAATCATGCAGAGCCCGAACTTGTAATTATGCGGACTGAGTTTGCCAAGAATAGTGATCAGTACTTTTTTTCGATTACGGATAAACATGAGCTTGATGCAGCATTTGCATTGTTCATGAATCGATTTTCCACATCTTCAGCCAAATAAGGGTAATGCATATGGACAAGCCTTTCCCCATTCGGATTCGTACATTTTTAGTGCCGCTCGCAGGGGTGGCACTCTATTATTCTGTACAGGTTCTGGCCATTTTGCCTGTGGTACTCATCATTCCACGTACGGATGATATCTCTTCGCATGTCGGACTTCACATTTTTTTTGTTGCTCTTCTTATGGGAATGTTCTTATCCATATGGCTTTTCGCAGCAAGAAGATCCGTTTTGCCAACCATTCGAAGAGAAAGACTGTCGGTCCGGAAATCACTTACCATTCTTCCGATTGCAATGACGATGCTGGCTCTTGCCAGTTTCTATATGATACTCATAGCCCTGATTGCGAAATACATTCCTCAAATAGACGAACTCCTGAAGAATTATACCGATAGGTCCACGCTCAACACACAAAGTGGTTATGATACGATCCTTTACTACGTATCAGTCGGCGTTCTGATTCCCGTTATTGAAGAGATTGTTTTCAGGGGTATTATACTCGGTGAATTTCTATCGACGATGCGTCCGGCGGTTGCTGTAATTATGTCGTCCCTTGTTTTTGGCGGCATGCATTTGCAGCCGATTCAAATCGGATATGCTTGTATGTGCGGTCTGATTCTTGGATTTGTATATCTGTACTCAAACAGTATTTTCCTCTCCATCGGCATTCACTGCGTGTTTAACATTATTGGAGGCGTTTTGCAGGACGTGTTTTCTGACAATAAGCCACTGCTTCTAATTTTCTTTGCCATAGAGGTATTTTTTATCGCTTTTGGCGTTATCAGCTTCCTGTTTTTGAAAAAGGGATACAGAAATAAAGTCATTCGAGAGGGATAGGTATGCTGCATCTGCCCGAGAGAATTCACAAAAGACCTTTCGTTGTAGCAGTCATCGTATTTATTGCGTTTCTGATTGCCTCAGGTATTATGCTGATTTCTTTGGGGGTTTTCGGGACCGGATCGAATCTGATGCGGGTCAAAGTATCCTCTGCCGGAACCGGCACAGCGGTGAACGGCATCGGAATAAATCTACCTTACATTCCAACTATGAATCTTCTTGTCAATCCTTCGTTTGAAGATACGCAGAGTGATCAGATCTATACAGTTTTTGAAGGAACCGATAATTCTGTGTTCGTGCTGCCTGACAGCAATTCGGAAAAGACCTTTTCGGATGGTTTTTTTACAGGCGGCTCGATGCGCGTCATGTCCATTGACGAAAGCGGACAGCTGGTTCAGAAACTGCAGGCCGCAGTAACCGACTTTCAAATGGATCAGCTTGGGCTATGGACGCCGTTGACAGCAGCTTCGGGGATAAAAGAGAATCAGCAAATAACTTCCATTTCATCTTCATCGAGACTTTCGATTGCGTCCGGCAAAAAGGGTCTTCTGATTTCAGACATATCCTCATCGGCTCCCATCCTCATCGATTTGGGTATCACGGATGATCTGGTTTCCAGTTCCTGTGTTTCGGATCGTTTTTTTGCTGTTACGGCCTCAGGCGATTTCGCATCGTCTTCGGACGGCAAAACATGGTCTGTTTTTTTGCCCGATTTTGTTGTACCGGGATCGATCCATACGGTTTCTTCTATTGGAAAAATCGGAATAGCGGCAGGAGATTCAGGGAATATACTTCTTTGTGCCGACGGGAAAGTGACTTCTGTCTCTTCCGGTGAATCAGAGAGCATCATGACTTCGGCCAGCGACGGTACCGCCTTGATTCTCGGGTGTATGAACGGGAAAATACTGACAACTTCGAACGGAGTCATTTATCGCGAACTCACTGCCGGTGAATTACCCGCAAATGCTTTGACAGCCAATTGGATCTGTTCGGATTACGGCAACGGCCAGTTCGTACTCGGCGGAGATCAGGGACAAGTTGCGGTCGGATATTCCTCCGCGGATCATATCTTTTCCTTTTCTTCGCATCAGGCGAAAGATGCCGCAGGCAACCAAATATCCATACAAAGTATACATTTTCTTCCTGCAGGAGAATTAATTATCCGGGACACATCCGGACTGCTTTTTTGTTCAAAGGATCAAGGGACATCGTGGAAACCGCTATCCGTCGAATCGATCAGCAGTGTAGATGCACTTGGGGTATCAAATTCCGGCAGAATTCTATTGAGTCAGGGCGTTTCAACATTTGCTACACAGCTGTATACGCGAATCGAATTTGATGACGTACAGAGCGAGAACATTTTTCAGCCGGGAGATATGTGTTTCCTCCAACGACTTGTTCCGTCGGATATCGGATCAGCAACGTCGGATCAAGAGAGTACATGGCAGGTCTTCGGGGATGCATCTTCCGTTCAGATACAAAATAAAGCGCCATCGGGCGGAGGAGAGACATCATTGAATTTGAAGGGCTCTGCTTCAGATGCGGTTGATCAGACCCACTACATTTCACAGGTAATAGCAGAAGCCGGTTCGTCTCCCTTTCAGAAAAATAAATTCTATAAGGTTGAAGTCTGGCTGAAGCAGGACGGAATCGGGGACGGGAAAGTTATGGCCTGGATCTCCGGACAATTCACATCCATCGGAACTACATTTTCCGATGTCGGATCCGGATGGAGACAGTACACATATACATTTGTGCTGCCGTCGAGTGCCTGCGGAGATCAGGCAGGGCAAATCCGGTTGAATATCGGGTTTACCGGTTCTGGCAATCTAAGTATTGACAGAGCATATCTTGGCTTGGACAAATATTCATCCGCCAGTCTTCCGGATTCATTTACTAGCAAAGTGTCAAAGGCGGCACCCAGCCTGATTCGGCTTCAAAATCTTGGAATCGGAAAAATGGACGTATCTTCTCAGGCATGGACATTATCGGCTGGAAATGAAGCGGCAGCGATAGATGCCGGTACATTTACATCAGCGGGCTGTATGTCATTGGAAGAATCGCTGTCTCTTGTCCGCAGTGTTGGCGGCGATCCGTGGCTTGTGATTGGATCGTCTGCCAGTCAGACTACGATGGACAATCTTATGGCCTATCTATGCGGAAGTTTAACGGATCCATATGGCAAACTGCGAATCGAGAATGGAACAGCTGTCCCATGGGGAAACCAATTTAATCGCCTGGTCATTGAGATTTCGGATGAGGACGGAGTTTTCTCAACGGATCTGCAAAGAGGAGCCTATGTCAATTATGTGATCCAGGTAATCAAATCTTCCCCTTTTTATGTGGACATTAAGGGCAGAATCGTTTTTTTGGACGGAATGATTTATGACGGCGGTACGATGCAGTCTGAGGCAGATTATCATACCGGTGATTTGTTGATCGCAAATCAAAAACAGACCATTTCCGGCATACAGACACTTTCCCTGCATGACGCTCTATCTGAAGGTTATGCATCCTACTTTGACATGATTCCGAGGACACCATCCCGTCCGCAGGAAGGCGGATTTGAATGGATTCGATCCAGTATCCTTTCACTGACAAAAAACGGCGGTGATAACGCAGCATCATCTGTTGAGCCGATCACTGCCGCGGATTGCTGTGAAATGCTGTTATATGATTTAGGAAATCATTCAAGCACCATACTGTTTGATCTTCCTGTCAGCAGTGATGCCAAGGATGCGGATACGAGCCTGATGTTTGCCGGAGACGGCATACGGAAAACGGCTGACAAATATCAATCAGCGCAAAACAATGAAACGATTCTTGCTGTTAGTGCAGTTCTTGCCGATATTGTCCACGGCGGCACCCAGCCGGTTGAAATCACACCGCCGTATTCCGCCGGCACTCAGAAAACACCGGCGACAGATGCAGTGACAGCGACCGGGCTTACGGCTTATGCATATAAGGATGCCGGCAAGATTCATCTGATTGTTACAAATACATCAGAGCAAACAGCCCTGTTTCTTCTGGAATATGACAGGTCACTGAACGGAGCGCATACCTACCGCTATTCGAGCTCGGGCAAACTCATCCAGAAGAACAAACTCGGACGCCAGGGGAATCAAATCAACCTGTTGCCCGGCCAATTTGTTGTTGTTGAAATCGCAGCCGGTTCCTAGAGGAAAAAGTATATGCGACTGCTTTCTGCATAGATATGAATTGCGAAAACCCTATGGACATAACAAACCTCATCCATTATAATAAGCAAGCGTTTGGGTGGTTAGCTCAGCTGGTTAGAGTACTTGCTTGACATGCAAG
>JADGQQ010000090.1 GCA_017881645.1 Clostridia bacterium | reverse complement strand
GCCCACGTGACGGTTATGGCACAAAGTGCGCCCAGAAAAAGAAATGCAATTCCGACTTTGGTTTCGAGAATGTGTCCCGAGGCGAGAAGCCGACCGGCCTCTACCGCATAATAGGCTGGATTGATGTGAGCGATATACTGCAGCCATTTGGGTGCGAGTTCCATCGGAAGCAGCATGCCGGAAAGTAGAAGGATCGGCAAATTGATTCCCTGAACGATCGGCGAAAGGCGGTCCTCGTCTTTCAGAATCAGTCCGAGTGCGTTTCCGAAGGAGGAAGTGGTGATCAGCACAAGGCTCAGAATGACCAGTAGCAGCAGGTAGCCGACGATGTGAATCTTGAAGCCGAAAGGAATTGCAATTACGGCGAAGAAATTAACAATAACCAGTGTGTTGACAAGATCCCGAAGCACACGGCCGGCCAGGAGCGCAAAACGGCTCGTCGGCGTCACACGGAACCGTTCAATCACACCGTTCCTGACTTCGTCGATCATGTTATATCCGACAAATAGTCCGTTCAGGAAAGCCACGATGACCAGAAGGCCCGGTACGAACACATTCATGACATTTCCGGAGGAAAATCCCGGAATGTTCGTCAGGTTTTTCAGCAGCGGAGAAAACAGAACAAGATAAAGAACCGGAGTCAGAAGACTCATGATGATGTAAATCGGATTGCGCAGGGTTTCCATCATTTTCCTGCGGAAAAGAAGAATTGTATCGCGAAATATCTTCATACATTCCCCCCCTGTGCATTGATGTCACGCAGCGAATGTCCGGTCTGGCGAAGAAAGACATCATCCAGAGACGGGGCGGATAAGGTGATGTTTTCCATTGGGACGCCTTCCTGACCGAAAAGCCGCAGTACTTCGGAAATTGCCTGGACGCCGTCCGTGACGTAGAGGCGCATATGATTGTCGTCGAGCTTCACTTCACGCATGAAGTCCGCTTTCTGCAGAAGCGAAATGAGCTTCGGAGCCTTCTCGGCGGGATGTTCCATGCCGATGGTGATACAGTCTCCTGCGACCTGTTTTTTGAGATCGGCGGGAATGCCTTCAGCAACGATGTGCCCGTCATCCATGATCGCAATATGGTCGCACAGCGTGTCCGCCTCGTCCAGGTAATGCGTTGTCAGAAAAATCGTCGTGCCTTCCTGCCGCAATTTCTGAATCTGCGTCCACAGATTGGCGCGGTTCTGCGGGTCGAGACCCGTGGTCGGCTCGTCCAGAAAAAGAATCGTCGGGCGGTTCATCAGACCGAGGGCCACATCGAGCCTTCGGCGCTGTCCGCCGGAATACGTATAAACAATACGATCGGCAAATTCCGAAAGATCGAGAAGCCGGATCAGCTCCTGGGCCCGGGCACGCGCCGTCGGCGTAGTCATGCCGTACAGCTGTCCCTGCAAAATCAGATTTTCCAGTCCGGTCGCGGGCCTGTCGGCACCGCCGACCTGACTGACATAGCCAATGTGTAGTCGAACCTGATCCGGATGTTTTTTTACATCAAATCCCGCAATCCGGGCATCGCCGGAGTCAGGAACGAGAAGTGTCGTCAGGATACGGAGCGTCGTGGTTTTCCCGGCGCCGTTCGGTCCGAGAAACCCGAAGATTTCGCCGGCGCCAACCCGAAGATTCACGCCGTCCACCGCTTTCACAGGTCCCCTTTTGGTGTGGAAGTACTTTTTCAGATTTTCGATAACTACGACCTGCGAATCCATATGCAGCAACTCCTTCGGGAGGAAGAATATATTCATTATACTGTAAAATCATATGGATGGCTGATTTTCACGGATGACGCATGGTGCTCGTTCGGGCGGATCCGTACAATCGTACTGATTCTTTTGCGAAGCCAAAATCAAACGGGCTGGGATCAGCGCTGTGTGTCCGGAATCAGCCGGGTAAGTGTCTCCCGGAACTGACGATCCTGCTCCAAGGTCCGTTTGGCTGGGCCCTTCAGTCGTCCGCCTGCGTTGCGGATTTTTCTCGCGGTGTACCGGGCGAGCAGCAGCGAATCAATATTTGAGTCGTCATAGACCATTCCGTTCTGACTGACAACGATGGCTTTCCGGGCAAGGGACATGGCCGCGAGGCCGTAATCCTGTGTGATTACGATATCGCCGCCGACGACACGATTCACCAGGGCAAAATCAACACTGTCCGCGCCTTGGGAGACCGTAACCGTCTCGGCTCCTTCTTTCTCGAAAACGTGGGCGGTGTCGCAGAAAATAATGCAATCGATTTTGTTCGCCTTTGCAATTCGGACGGCGGCGTCAACGACGGGGCAGCCGTCTGCATCGATCAAAATACGCATGTCAATTCTCCTGTCGGATGAATGATCCTGCACTTCGAAAACAGCATCGGGGTACGGTGCGGAAGGAACCACAGGAAAGTCCCTGACCGTTACATAAAATTGTACCATTTCGCTCACGAGAAGCAAACGATGATTCCGCGAGGTCTCTTCCGAAAAGCAGACGGCTGCCGCAATAGAGTATCGAGCAGAAATGATCTATAATCATTTTGATAAATGTTATGCATGTCCGGACGCTCTGCATCCATGAAAACAAGGGGGACATTATGATTCCTGTAAAAATGATTGTAACCGACCTGGACGGCACCTTGCTCCGCACGGATAAAACCATTTCCGATTACAGTCTTTCTGTATTTACCGGATGCAGGAATGCCGGCATCATAACGGCCGTCGCGACCGGGCGGCTGGGAATCGAGGTAAAGCGATTTGTCGACATCCTTCAGCCGGATATTGTCATCACCGATGACGGTGCCTTCGCCAGATATAACGGAGAAATCATTTACAGGAGCGAACTCGAAGCGGACACGACCGACCGGCTTCTGAAGGAACTGTGCAGCATGCGGAACATTGTGGATATCGTTGTGTCCATGGAGAATGTGTGCTATTGGAACAGTGGGCATATCAGCGAATCCCTGGACCGGCATGACGCGGTCTATAACGATTTTTTGGTTCCGCTGCTTCGGAAAGCGATCAAAATTGTTGCCGAAATTCCCGATACGAACGCAGCGCAGTCCCTGATTGAGAAATTCCCTGAGTGCACCGCCGTTCCGTATTGGGGAATCAATCGATACAGCTATCTGAAAAAGGGCACGTCAAAAATGAATGCTGTCAAAGCGGTAGCGCAGATTTTGGGAATGGATCCGGCCGAAATCGCGGCCTTCGGCGACGACTACAACGACATTGAGATGATTGAACAATGCGGGATCGGGATTGCTGTGGCCAATGCGATCGAACCCGTATTGCTGTCGGCAAAGCACATCACAAAAAGCAATGACGAAGATGGCGTCGCGGCATTTATCGAGGCAAATTTTCTTCGATAATGCACGTTCAAAACCGCCTGTCTGATGCGATGTTGTATAATTAGTAAGTTGTATCAGACGAAGATTACTTATTGAATCCACAGGAGAAAACAATATGGGGAATCGGCCTATTTTAGATAAAAAATTAGATAGTGAGACATTTAGAAGCTACTATTATCTTAAAGAAGAATTGGTTGCATTTTGCAAACAAGAAGATTTGCAGACAACCGGAGGGAAAGTTGAATTAACGGATAGAATTGCACACTACTTAGAAACAGGGGAAAGGCTGTCAGTTAAAATGAAGCCTAAAATCGTTGCGAATATTGGGTTAATTACAGAGGACAGTTTCATTGAAAACAATTTTATCTGTTCAGAAAAACATCGTGCATTCTTTGAACAGGCTATTGGCCGTGGCTTTTCATTTAATGTATTGTTCCAAAAATGGCTGAAATCGAACTATGGAAAAACATACGGAGAAGCAATTAATGCCTATTATCAAATATTAACAAGCAAAAAGAAAGGCACAACAAAGATAGACAGGCAATTTGAATACAACACTTATATTAGAGATTTCTTTGCTGACAATACAGGCAAGTCACTTGACGAAGCAATTAGGTGCTGGAAACACAAGAAAAGCCAACAGGGTCATAACCGGTATGAAAAAGCAGATTTGGACACATTACGTTAGTTTTTGTTTGAGCGTAATCTGATACTATCAGCAGAAAATAAATCACTATTTGGAATAGTATATATTACCAGCCAAAGATTGTGGCAGAGCTAAAAATATGCTGGCACTATATTTTCATATTGACAACACTGTGCGACACACACTATAATGCAATCAACGGAGGGCAAAATAATGGATGACAGAGATGAAATCTTAAGCAACCTGATTCCGGAACTCAAGAGGGGGACCATTGTCTTAAGTGTTCTGAGCCAGCTATCAGGTCCGGTGTACGGATATTCGCTGGTGCAGGAGTTGTCGGACAAAGGAGTGGAAATCGAAGCGAACACGCTGTACCCGCTTCTTCGGAGATTGGAAAAGCAGGGTCTTCTCACGAGTGAATGGGAGACTGCATCCAACAAGCCACGGAAGTATTACATCCGGAGCGAGAAGGGGACACTGATTTACAAGGAATTGAAGAAGCACTGGGACGAGATGGTGATGCGTGTGAACGCCTTGATGAAGGAGGAGAATCAGAATGGACAGTCAGTATAGTGTCACGGAACAGATGAACCGGTACGTATATCAGGTATCGCGTTTCCTCATGGTAAAAAACAAGGAAGACATTGAAAAGGAAATACGGTCACTGATCGACGATATGCTCGAGACAAAATGCCAGGGAAGAGAAGCGACCCAAAAGGATCTTGACGAAGTTTTTACCGAGCTTGGGAAGCCGATGGAACTGGCGGCAAAATATAACGACAGCAAGCGATATCTGATCGGGCCGGCGCTATTCCCGTTATATTTTCGCGTTCTTGGCTATGTGACGATCGTCGTTGTGATTCTCAGCTTCATCTCCATGCTTGTTTCCGCCGTAAAATACGGAGCCATCTGGAATGGATTTGGAGGCATTTTTAACGCAGCTCTTTCGGCTTTTGCAGTTGTAACCATCATTTTTGCCGTCATCGAGTGGCGCGGACTGAGTCTGGAGTCGTTTGGTGAGGCCGACTTCAAATTGCCGCCCGTTCCGAAGAAAAACGAAAGAATTTCCAGAGCGGAGCCGATCGTAGGGATCGCTTTCGGTGTGATTTTCATCTTACTGCTCGTTACGATCCCGGAATGCATAGGGGTGTGGCTTAACGATCAGAGCCGGTTCTTATCGGTATTTGATGTTGACGTCATCCGGAGTATCTCGGGCATTATCATCCTGAGCATTGGCATCTCCATTGTGAAAGAAGTCTTCCGGCTGGTCGATGGACGCTACACGATCCGGGTCATGATCTCGACGATTATCTGCGGAGTGCTCACTTTCTCTCTGGCTGTTTTGATCCTGAAAGGTTTCCCGATATGGAATGCAAATTTTCTGACCGAACTCAATGCCAGCAATGTCATGGAGGATACGCTTCATGCTCCGGAGAACTGGGGAATGTTTGCAAGTAATATATTACTCGCACTGACAGCATTCGTAACGGTCGTCGAAATCATAAAAACAGTGTTCCGAACCGTGCAGTATGCGCATAACGACTGATTGACGCACTTCTGCATGCGGAGAATGGATGGATATGAATAAAATCCAGCTTGTAAAAGGGCTGGATTTTTGCGTTGTCCCTGTGATATAAAGGTAGTATTTCTCACACGCAGAAGCGATTCACTCCGCTTTGAGAAAAAACTTCAAATATTTTTCAAAATTCCTTCAAAAAACTGCATCATTTTCCGGAGCTGCAACGTATTACAAGTGAAGGGACCTTCACACTTTCGAGAGGAGACCTAAGGTTGCAAGATCAAAACGAATACTTAACGTATCTGGTAGAGACCTACGGCGACATGGTCTATCGGCTTGCTTTGACTCGAGTCAGGAATCCGCACGATGCAGAAGACATCGTTCAGCAGGTTTTTTTGAAGCTGGTCAAAAACATAGAGGGACTGGAGTCCGAAGAGCACGTGAAAGCATGGCTCATCAAAGTAACGATCAACGAAGGAAAGAGCCTGTTTTCATCCGCATGGAAGAAGCATACTGCAAGCCTTGAGGAATCAGGGGATGTAGATGAACTCTCTGTTGCACCGCCGGAACTTGTTGAGACGAATGACCTCATGAAAGCTGTGTTTCGTCTGCCTGAAAAGTATCGGATCGTAATTCATCTTTTCTACTACCAGGAGTTGTCGACCGAAGAGATTTCCAAGTGTCTCGGCCGCACAAATCATACGGTACGTTCTCAACTCTCACGAGGCAGGGAACGCATGAGAAAAGAATTGAAGGAGGTGTTCGAAGATGTTTAAAGATAAATATAGAGAGGCGTGTGAAGATATGAAACTGAGTGAAAGTTTTAAGTCAGGCTTAGTCAATATGATGAAAAGCAATACAAAACGTGCCATTCCGAAGAGCAGACTCGTTCTTGTAACCGTTATCGGAGTTATTTTAGCCTCATCAACCGTCGTCTTTGCAACGAATTATGCCACCCATGGAGAATTGCTGAAAAACATGTTCGGCGGAGCCGGAAATCAACAGCCGACGGAGACCAGTTTGCCCCTGGCAACCGAGGCAACCCCGACCCCGAACCCGACATCGACACCGACGACTGAACCGACGGCAACTCCGACAGAACAACCTACAGTCGTACCGACAGCTACCCCCACAGCAATACCGACCGCTGTCCCGACGGCAACACCTACGCCAAATCCTGCAAGTTCGACACCCATTGTAACGGCTGTACAGCAAGGCAACGGTGTTCTTGTATCCTGGACTCCTGTTTCCAATGCGTGCGGGTTCTCCTACTACAAAATTGTAGCGTCCATAAACAATATGAACCCATCGTACCCCAATGACGGATACGCGACATACATTACCGATTCAAATGTAACAAGCTATTTTATAGAAAACGGTTCCGAATATAATGGCGGAGATTTTGGCGGCCGGTTCTCCGGCGGTATAACCTATAATTTCAGTGTAACAACTTGTTTTGGAGAGACCCGGTTTGCAGGAAATGCACAATCGGTACTCATGCCAGGCGATCCTGCACCGACTTCGGATCCGGCCAGCTATGTTGCACCTTCAGTCAGCGCGGTTGCTGGAACGGGCAATGTTACTGTATCTTGGGCGAAGATTTCAAGTCCGAACCTGGTCGGGTATAAAGTTGTTGCATCTCCAACCTGTAAAACGCCGGCATAT
>JADGQQ010000009.1 GCA_017881645.1 Clostridia bacterium | reverse complement strand
TGAAGCGGAAGTTGTTGATTGATTCTTGTCATTTTTCGAACTTGAACAGGAAGCCAGGAGCGGAAGAATCAGAACGATTGAAAGAAGAGTAACGACACATTTTCTCCACATTGTTGAACCCTCACTTCGATATTGAATGCTTGATCACCCTTAAAAATCCTAAATGTAAAAAAACCCTGCTTTTTATATGCATCTAAAAAATTATAGCACAAATGCCGTCGAATTTGAACAAATTGCCGACATTTTTGATATTTTTCAGAAAATGATTTATTTATGCATATCATCGTTCAACACACCCCATGTTACAGTTTCGTCACACTAATTTAACAATTAGACAGGCGCATACCGCTAGTATTTCATGTTCAATCAGAGCATAATTTAGTAAGGATATGCACTTGAACTTAGGAGGCGATCAACATGGCAAGAATTGAAAGAGTTATTGAAAAAATAGACAAGATGGGTAAAAAACATAATCTTGGGGCTCTTACAAAAATGTCTGATGATCCGGATGATGAAGTTCGTGCAGCAGTCGCAAAGTCATTGGGGCAGATTTCCTCTTATGATGCAGGTACGCAGCTTATCCCGTTACTTAGGGATGCTGTTCCTGCTGTTAGATCCGCGGCAGCCGAGGCAGTTGGAAAGATCAACGCGAAGCACTGTGAGGAATATGTGAAGAAATTGGCGTATGCTGATACTGATCCCGAGGTTCGTCGAATTGCACACGAGGCTTACGAAAAAATCCGTACACCGATATTCTAATCTTTTTGCCGCAAATCATTCATTGAAGCTTCCGGATCAATTTCCGGAAGCTTTTTTGTTGCACAAAAAGCTTCCGCTTTCCAAGTCGCAACGCCATCTGAATGGATTGCGCACTTCACTCGTTCTGCTTCTTACTCTTCTCTTCTATGTATGATTTCTCCCTGCTTTTTATAAATAGATGAAGCCGGAACAAATCCACGTACCATAGACAGCGGATAAATGATTGAATTCCGGCCAACAACAGTCGCAGGATTGAGCACACTATTGCAGCCGATTTCCGCATAGTCACCAATAATGGCACCGAATTTCTTCATTCCGGTTTCTACGTGCTGCTCGCCGAGTTTGAATGTGGTCAGTGAATGATCTGATTTGACATTGGATGTAATCGCGCCCGCACCGAGATGAGACTTATAACCGAGAATAGAATCTCCTACATAATTGTAGTGCGGCACTTGAACACCGTCAAAAAGAATGACGTTCTTCAGTTCCGTCGAATTGCCGACCACACAATTCTTCCCGATAATCGCACTTCCACGGATAAAAGCACAATGACGTATTTCAGCCTCGTGGTCAATGATGCACGGGCCCTGGATGCAGGCTGAGGAATAAATATGCGCCGTTTTCGAAATCCACACGTCCTCACCGGTTTTCTCATATTCATCAGGATTAAGCGTCCGGCCAAGTGTCAGGATGAAATCTTTAATCATGGGCAGAACTTCCCAGCCGTATGTTGCGTCCCGAAAAATCTCACCGGCAATTGTCTTGTTTACATCCAGTAAATCAGAAACAAGGATTCCGTTCATCATTTTTACATCACCTTCACTTAATCGTATTTTATTGATTGGCAATAAATCCAGCGATTCATGCAATACTTTCTCATTTTAACAGCTTCATGACCAATTGTCTGTATCTTTGGATACATCGGGCTTTTGCAATACTTCGTGGAAACAGCTACAATATTGTATATTACATCGCAAGGAGGCAACCCATGAAAACTGAATCCTTTTGTATCCGGAATGGCGAAAAATTCAAATTATCCAAGATGAAATGCGACGATACACTGAAGTATTCCGAAAATGACCAGCCCAAAGTCGAACAGGAAATGCAGAAGAACATTGTTGAAATTGCCGGCCTTCAGGATAAGCTTTACGCACAGAATACGCATGCCATCCTTTTGATTATCCAAGCGATGGATGCCGCCGGAAAAGACGGCACAATCAAGCATGTAACCAGCGGACTGAATCCTCAGGGATGTATGGTTAGTTGTTTTAAAGCACCTTCGACATTGGAACTCGATCATGACTACCTGTGGAGAATCAGTAAGGAACTGCCTCAGAGGGGAACGATCGGCATTTTTAACCGTTCGCATTATGAAGAAGTAGTTGTCGCCAAAGTTCACAACCTTCCGGCGAAACAGCAGCTGCCTAAAGAGTGTGTGAAAAATGATATATGGGAGAATCGTTATCGGCAGATTAATGATTTTGAACGTTATCTGTACGAGAACGGAATCATACCGGTCAAGATTTTTCTTAATGTTTCAAAAAAGGAACAAAAGAACCGGATTCTCTCCCGCATCGACGATCCGACAAAAAACTGGAAATTCAGTGCCGGAGATCTGGCCGAACGCGAGCTGTGGCCTGATTATCAGAAAGCATTTGAAGATATGATTCGTAATACATCTACAGAATATGCGCCATGGTATGTTGTTCCTGCTGACAACAAATGGTTTGCCCGCGCACTTGTCAGTAAAATTCTTCTGGAAACTCTCCAAGATATTGCTCCTGATTATCCGGAATTACCTGACGATCAGAAGAAGCTTCTCTCCCATTACCGCGAAGTATTACAGAACGAATGATGTCTGACCCGTCATATCCAACGGGGTACAACCGCAGCCGCTCGTTCCGGGATAATTACTCTACCGTAACGCTCTTTGCAAGGTTACGGGGTTTGTCCACGTCGCAGCCTTTATAGACCGACATGTAATAAGCAAACAGCTGGCAGGGCGTCACTGCAACGATGGGTGCCAGAAGCGGATCCACATCAGGAATATAGAAAACCTGATCACACACTTCCGAAGCTCTGGTCTGCTTTTCGGTGGTAATGCCCAGTACAACAGCACCGCGGGCACGAACCTCCTGGATATTTGAAATCATCTTGTCCATAAGGCTGTCCTGTGTCAGAGGGCAAACAACCAATGTGCCTTTTTCGATAAGTGCGATCGTCCCGTGCTTCAATTCACCGCCAGGATATGCCTCGGAATGAATATAGGAGATTTCCTTCAGTTTAAGCGATGCCTCCATCGAAAGGGCATAATCCAGACCTCTTCCAATGAAGAAAATGCTGTCAGCATTAAAATGTTCAGATGCAAACCGCTGGATCTCCGACCGGCTCTCCAATACTTTTTCAATCATCTCCGGTATTTCCAGAAGCTTATCCTGATAGGTTCTGTATTCTTCGTCAGAGATTTTACCGATGAGATGTGACATTTCGAATGCCAATAGGTACATGCATGCCAGCTGGGTATTATATGCCTTTGTGGATGCGACGGCGATTTCCGGACCGGCTGCCGTATACATGACATAATCCGCTTCTCTTGAGATGGAACTGCCGACAACGTTGACAATCGAGATGATGGAAGCTCCCCTGCTCTTTGCCTCACGCATGGCCGCAAGCGTGTCGAGTGTTTCGCCGGACTGACTGATGATGATAACAATGGTTTGATTATCAACAAGCGGATCCCTGTAACGGAACTCGGACGCGACATCCACAATAACCGGAATCCGGCAAAGCTTCTCAATCACATATTTCCCGACACATCCTGCGTGATATGCAGTACCGCAAGCGACGATGTGGATATTCCTGGCGGCCCTTATCTGTTCAGCGGACAAAGGGAACTGATCGAGAACAATTTTGCCGTTCCGGAGGCGAGGAGCTACCGTAGACCTTACGGCCTTCGGCTCTTCGCTCATTTCTTTCATCATGAAATGCTCGTATCCGCCCTTTTCAGCGGCCTCGGAATCCCAGTCAATATGAATCGGGTCCCGCTGGATAAGTACTCCGTGAACACTGTATAGCTTTACGTCCTTTTTTGTAAGAACGATAATCTCATTGTCTTCGACAATAAGAATTTCACGTGTGTAGCTAAGTATCGCAGGTATGTCGGATGCAACAAAATTCTCGTGATCGCCAATTCCGACCACAAGCGGACTGTCCTTGCGTGCAGCGATCATCAGATCGGGGAAGTCCGTACAAAGTACACCCAGTGCATAGGAGCCCTCAATTTCAAGAAGAGCTTCCCGGACGGAAGCAAAAATATCCTGATTGCAGTCAAAATAAAAATGATATTCGATGAGATGAGCAACAACTTCCGTATCCGTCTCGGATATAAAGGTATATCCCTTCTCTGTCAGTAATTGACGAAGTTCAATATAATTCTCAATGATGCCGTTATGAACGACACAGATACGGCCGTTTTCTGAAAGATGCGGATGAGAGTTCTCATCGCTCGGAGCCCCATGAGTTGCCCATCGCGTATGACCGATTCCCATGTGAATATCCGATTGTGCCGGTTTATCGTCACCTTCCGACAGATACCCGTCTGCCGTCAGCATTTCTTCAAGAATTTTGATCCTGCCCTTTTTCTTGATGACTTTGAGGTTGTCATTTTGAATAAACGCAACTCCTGATGAATCATATCCTCTATATTCCAACCCTTTCAGGCCGCGAATCAAAATGGGAAGCGCATCCTTATCTCCAACATATCCTACAATTCCACACATATATTATCCTCCTGCCGGTTGGGAAATTTTATTTTACGCTCCGTAACGAGCGATGATTAAATCCACTATATGCTCTGCCATCTCCTTGATTGCTTCCTGATTCTCGCCCTCGATCATGACCCGGATAATAGGTTCGGTACCCGATGCCCTGACAAGAATCCGGCCGCGTCCGTTAAGGAGTGCGTCGTAATTCTTAATCGTTTTCAGCAAATCCTCATCTTCCAGAGCACGGGATTTCTTATCATCCGGGATTTTTGCAGGAAGAAGAATCTGAGGCAATACCTTAATGATTTTCGCCAGTTCCGAGAGTGCCTTTTGTTTTCGAACCAACACGCGCAGAAGCGCAAGAGCGGAAAGAATTCCATCTCCGGTGGTCGAATGATCAAGTAAAATAACATGACCTGACTGTTCACCTCCGAGATTAAACCCGCCTGCGAGCATTTTCTCAAGAACATAACGATCTCCCACAGCAGTTTTCTCAAGAACCAGTCCCGTCTCGCGCGCCATGATATCAAGACCCATATTGCTCATAACGGTCACAACCATCGTGTCTGCTTTCAGTTCATGGTTTTCTTTCATATCGGCACCAATAATCGCAAGAATCGCGTCGCCGTCGACCAGATTGCCATACTGATCCAGCGCAAGGAGTCGATCGGCATCTCCGTCAAATGCGAGCCCCAGATCACAGCCTTTTGTCAGAACCAGCGAACGAAGCTGGCCTAAATGTGTGGATCCGCAATTTTGATTAATATTTAATCCGTCCGGTTTGTTACATGTCACAAAGACTTTCGCGCCCAAATCAACAAAAAGATCCGGGGCGATTGCACTGGATGCCCCGTTTGCGCAATCGATGGCTATTTTGAGATCCGTAAGGTCAACACTCAATCTGCGTTTGATATGTTCTGCATATTCGTGAGCCGCCTCTTCCATGACAATTCTTTGGCCGATATGTCCGCCGAGCGGACGCGTATGATTCTCTTCGTCATATGCTGCGACAATGGCTTCAATTTCATCTTCCGTATCATCCGGCAGTTTAAATCCGGATCCGGAAAAGAATTTGATGCCATTATATTCGTACGAGTTGTGTGAAGCGGAAATCATGACTCCGGCATCACAGGAGTATTTTCTTGTCAGATATGCCACAGCAGGGGTCGGAACTACTCCGCACAAAAACACATCCGCACCGGCTGAACAGATGCCTGCCGTGAGGGCCGCCTCAAGCATGCCGCATGATATTCTTGTGTCGCACCCGATTAATATTTTGGGTTTGTGAATTGTATCACCCGCCAGTACCATGGCTCCTGCAAACCCGAGTTTGTAAGCCAGATCCGGAGTGAGGTCTCTATTTGCAATCCCTCTGACTCCGTCCGTCCCAAAAAGTCTTCCCATTGTTTCCTCCAAATTTATAAATAGATTTTTAGTGCCGCTGTTTCCTATCCGGCCGTTTCATAAATATTGACCAGAATAGATTCCGGCAATTGATTTTTTACTCGAAAATATACCGGGTTCTCTTTTGCTATATGTACAGGAATCCGGGCTACACCGGCAGCGG
>JADGQQ010000089.1 GCA_017881645.1 Clostridia bacterium | reverse complement strand
TCCGTCTTCATTCCAGATATATTGCCCGGGTAGATAGATCGCGCCCTGCACGTGATCACAAAGGATGTCTCCGGCGACATTGATCACTCCGTTTTCCATCGCATCATATCCATACTCCGTCGTGACATGCTGCCCGAAAACTGCCAGACCACTGCCATCGAAGGGCTGAAGATCGTCATATTGCGGATAGACCACCATTTCTCCCTTCTGATTGATCATGCCCCATTTCCCGTCTTTCATAACACAGGCGTATCCGGCGACTGAAAATTCGCCCACTCCGTCATACTGCGCGCTGATTTCCAGATTACCCGACGAGCCGGCAAAGCCCCACAGACTGCCAACCTGCACGCCGAAATAGCCAGTAACGCTGGCGTTATTTATTGCATCATATTGGGGGCTGACAACCCAGTCACCTGTCGTGTTGATAACTCCCCATTTTTTGTCAACGAGAACATTGTAGTCATATTTGCCGGATTGTACCGGTTCGGCATCATAGACCGCATCAATGACCATCTGGCCTTTCTCATTCAAAAAGCCCCATTTGCCATTGATTTCTACCTCAGCCAAACCATTTCCGTCAAAGCCTCCCCCGCTGAAGCTCAATCCCGGCATTCGTATCAGTTCACAAGACTTCGTCAGAAGAGCATAGTCAGAATCCTTTTGGACCCATGTAACCCGAAAATCCGAATAGTCATCCAAATACATCTTGTCAAAGTACTTGTATTCCGGAGGCAAGACATATTCTCCCTTTTCGTTGATGATGCCATAAAGAGGATCTTCTACGGTCCCGACCGATACGATGGCAAACCCGTTCCCGTTAAAATCATCCGCACTGAGAAACTGCGGTGCAATGGCATAAGGTGACGGATCCGCGGCGGCGGCAGTTGGTGTCGGTGTGGCCGCCGCGACAGGTGACTTCGTCGGTTCGACCGGGCCGCCGGACGCTGTGGTTATTTGTGTATCTTTTGCATGTGCAGCTTTGCTCTTATCCGCAGAACGAAGGCTGACCGCCCAGACCGTCCCTATTGCAACAGTAATAACGATAAGCGATAAGGAGAGTATTTGTGTTTTCCGGGTCCACTGTATGTTTTTCATATCACATTACCCTCCATACATCGTGGACTCGATTAGATGAAAAGACATGATCCAATCGGATTTTTTGCCGTCAGCACTGGAATAGAGACCGCTCCGGCCAAGTTCCGGATCAGTTAATAAATAGATCACGCCGAAATCCCCGGCAAGGAAGTTGTCGACGCCCTGTGCAATCGGGTACGGCTTCGCGTCTGTTTGCGTCGTCAAAAAATACAAGCCGGTATCTGTCATGTAGTACAAGCAGCTTTCGTCGCCGTTTGTAACCCCTTTCAGATCTCTGACATTTCCCGCCAGGATCGTCGTCTTTCCCGGATATCGGTACACGTTAAGATTCCCGGCATAATCCACATAATAAACAGAAGTATCCGGAGCAACCCAGTACAAATATGCATTATCTCCCAGATTAATGGCATCCTCCTCGGATCCGGTTCCTGAAAGAAGATAGTCATGCACATACATGAGGCTTGATCCTTCCATGTTGTTGTCCAGATAGGCGTATGCGTGTCCTTCTTCGGAAATCTTTCCGGAATAGTCTGTAGAATTTACCGTGTATGCTTGCAGATATTCATCAAAATAAACGGCGGCCAGACTCGTTCCAAAGAGGACATTACATAGATTGTAATGGTCCGAATATTGAATGCTCATCGATGCATTCATCCCGGACATATACGACACCGACGAGTACTCGTTGAACAAGACCGGTCCGTCTCCCACTAACATTTGACCGACAATACCACTCAAATTACTATTGAATACTTTGACGGGTGATCCGCCCGTTTGAGAGAAATAGGTTCCTCCTGTTGAAGTCGAGTAGAGAATCTGGGAGCCATCCTCATTGAAAATGATGTCCCAATTTTCGTACAATGCTGACGAATACTCAGTTATTTCTCCGTCATGCAGCGCGCAGAAAGTGGCGCCGGAATCATCCTCTTTGAAGTAATATACGATTTCACCGTGATCCATCAGCGCGACTGCGTAGCAATTTTCTCCGAGTGCCTGGGGCTCTCCACCGTCAATGGAATAATAGCCCAGTACCGCATTCGGATTTGATGCATCCGGATAATTAGTATATGCGACGGAGTCCCCGTCCGGTGATAATGCGTACACCTGATATGCATGCTTTGTAATCAATGTTGTCAATCCCGTATCGTTGTCATATGTGTACAGGGACATATCATAGGTTGCAAAGTTGTCGACGGTCATATAGGCCACTGTACTTCCATCTTTCGATAATCGGTACATATTGGGATTTACATTCTGTGCGATCTCTTTTGCGTCGATTCCATCGGAATACCATAAATCTCCGACATATTGCGTGCTATCCATATTTACGATGAACGCTGCAGCGGAGTGGTCTTCCGAAAGTGATGCAAATGTCATATAGGAATCGACTCCGAATTGTCCCTCTATGTAAATGGGAGAGGTCTCCCCTCCCAGAATCCCGCCATAATCGCTCGCCCAGAACAGATACAGCGGGTGCTCGACAACCGGCTGTTCCGGTTCATTGCTAATGTCGATCACAGGCGCAGCCGGATGGGTCGGTGCGGGCGTGACGGTCGGTGCGGACGAGGCGGACGGTGTCGGCGTACCGGAGACCGACCCTTCGGCCGAAGCGGAAGCAATTGGAAGGGTCGTATCGGATGGCGCATTCGAAATCGTCGGGACGGCGGAACCCCCGGCATTTTTCCCGGAATATGCCTTTTGAAAAGCCATGACCGTGCCGATCAGCATGACCGCAAGGACGACGCATATGATGATGACCTGTTTGGAAAATGCCGGTTTTTTGGTATCCATAGGCTCCTCTTCTTTTCTGGATTTTTCGATTTATGGAAATCTTTTTCACGGGAACGGAAGCTTTTTTCAGGACGTTTTCAGGAATCCGTATCTTCAAAACAGCGATAGAAATAGATGCCCTCGGTTCCGACGTTCTTGCCGTTGACCGCAAGAATGCCTTCTCTCCCGTCCGCTGTCCGGAAATACGCCTTGGAAACGTAATCGACCTGATAGATGGTGATCGCGGTACCGGAAGCCAGAACTCCGTCCGTTGACTTCCCGTCCGTGATGAATTTGACGCCCACATCTTTAATGGCTGTGACATTCCGGTCTATGGCGTACTTCTTGTCAGAAGTAAACACCAGAAACGTATTGAATACCTGCTGTTCATATATAGCCTGTGTGTCCAGGAAAATATCGTTGCTCAGAATCTGTATCAGACCGTTGCCGGTGGATGCCAATAGAAGTGCCGTCTCGAGCGTATTCACAGCACCGTCATCAAATCGGATAATGACGCTTTTCACGGGGAACCCGAACTCATCTTTATAGTTGCAGACGACTTCCGTGAAAGTATCCTTTGAATCGATATCAATCACATCTACACCGGAAAATATCAGTTTCTTCTCTTCGAGGATGTTAACTCCGTTAATTTTGACATCATATCCGGATCCCTTGGGTACAACTTTGAAAAGCTCCTCGTACCCGTCTCCATCCATATCAATCGTCATCTCGACGCCGCCGGAAGTGTAATAGTCGACAACTCCGTCCTTGTCCAGATCATTTTCAACGGCAGCCGCCTGAAAAAACAGGTCTTCTTTTATGGTTCGGTAGCGCGGAGGGGTCAGTAAAGCCGCTTCATTCAATCGACGCAAATGTGCTGCATAAGTAAGAATTTCTTCCGAATCCTTGTAAATATAGTATTCCACCGGAGTATTCACCTGCGCAGCCTCTGTCGAATCCGGATCGAGCCGGTATATTCTCCAGACATTTGCGATCAGATCACGTCGATAGTACACGGTTGTGTCAAATTCCGGGATATAGAACTTGTTTGTTTTCCCGGTGGCATCGGCATTATCTGAAAGATTATAGGGAGAGTGGCTGCTGCCGTCGGCGTAACAATATGCAAGAAGGATGTTCTGCCCTTTATTGTAGGCAAAAAGTGGCCCGGAACATTCGTAGCTGTATGCAGCACTTACCGCAAATCCGTCTCCTAAAGTACCCGCAGGGGTCGGTGACAGTGTGCCGCTTTGATTGGTTCCTGTCGCCGCGCTGTCCTTTTTTGTCTTGTTCGATGCGGAATGGACTGCGGCAGCCGTGCCGGCCACAAGGAGAACGACCGCCAAAAAAACGATTACGATCAGCGTGGATGCTTTCATTTTCTTTTTGTTTCTCATGTGCTTATTATCCTTCTCTCTCTTTTTCTCATAGAAAAGCCGGACCGGCAGAAAAACGATGTTTTTCACCGGTCATGTACAGACTTGCTTCCGCTCCGGTTATGATATCTCCAAGCCGCTCACATAGGTCCGGAAGTCTGCTTCCGCATACACGGTATCGCAGGCAGCATAGACGTTTGCAAGCTCATTTCCAACCAGCGTGATTTCTTCCGGATAGATCGTATCCGAAATTTGTTTGCCTTTTCCGCCATCCAGATTCTTCATCATCGGATGTCCGCCGAGCGCATTGTAATTCGACACATAGAAAAGATCGGTTCCCGACACATTAAAGTGATTCAGGTTCATATCCGTAAGGAGCGTCTTCCGGTCGCTTCCATCAAGATTCTGACTGCAAATATCCGTCAGCGATTCAGCCGAAACGGAACTTGCATAGTAGATCTTACCGGCAGACACGATACATGCACTTATGAATGTTCCGTCCGCCACAGTTTCCGTACGGCTGCCGTCCGTGCTGATCCGATTCAAGGATCCCATCGAATCTCCGGCATCCGTGCCGTAATATACCCAGCCGCCCAGGACGCTGATCTGACTGAAGTTGCCATAGATCTTATTTGCAAGCTCCTTCACATAAGCGCCGTCGAGCGTGAGCACCCGGATGCTTCTCTGCGTGTTCTCATTCTGCAGAACCACATATATTCTGTCGAGAACAACACTCACACTCCGGCAGTTTCCTTCAAATATTCTCTCGGGGTCACCGCCGCCCGTGTGTATGCGATACAGACAGTTATCCAGATAAAGGTCGCCGGCATAACATGTGTAGTAGATCTCATCGCCCACTACGTTAATATTCTTCACCGGGAAAGAGTCGGAAGATTCCAGCAGCCGGATGTTCTCGCCCGTTGCGGAGTTGAATTTCCAAAGTCCGTTGTGACTGTAATAGATCCAGTCACCGACGGCGGCGGATAGCCCTCCGTTGACGATGTTGCCTGTGGTATTCCCGCGGATGGATCCAATGCCGCTCAATCCGTCATCCTTTGTTTCGATTGACTTATAGATATCCTGCAGCAGAGACGGACCGTCCGGCTGTGCGTAATCATCACGGATCATATTCCACGCACCGACGGCATCGCCTGCATCGAGAAGCTTATTCGCGGCTCCCAAATGATCCGCTGTCGGAATATTAACCGTAATGATAGGCGTGCTTCCGTCTGCAGGATCCGATGGTGTCTTTTCCGTGCCGTCAACAGTCTTATTGTCACCCGACGTCGGAATATTCGCCAGAATACTGCTTCCGGAAAATGCCAGATTGCTTGCGGCCATCGTACCGATCATCGAAACGGACAGCATCAGACAGACGGACAGGATCAGAACGGGTCTTTTCATTTTCCGGTAAATCATAATGCTCATGATTCTCTTCTTCAGATTCTCCGTTCCGCCGGAAAAAGACATCAGTGTCGACGGGTAATCCGGCTCGGGAACGGCATCATCCATAAAATCGAGGATGGCCATGGCATATCCTTTTCTGTCATCTTTCGAGAGCTGGGCCGCCACTGACTCATCACATGCATTTTCACTGAAGAAAGTCACTTTGTTGCGGATCAGCCATGCGAAAGGATTGAACCAGTGAATGACCGCCGCGTATTCTGCGAGTAAGCGCAGGAGAAGATCGTGCCGTTCAACGTGCTGCAGTTCGTGCAGCAGAGCAAAGTGAACCGCATCCCGGTTCTTAGCATAGACCGGAATGACGATCATCGGATGAAACACACCGAAAACGATCGGCGAAGGAATGTTCGCTTCGCGAAGGATGACTTTTTTCTTCATGTTCTCCGGAAGAACATCGGTCCAGCGCCCGTCACTGATCCGGCTGCTGCTGAGCATTTCATGCCGGAAAGAATAGTAACGGAACAGTTTCCATGCTCCCATGATCAGGGCAACAGCAAGCCAAACGGCAAAGAAGGCCTCTCTGACTGTGAATGACACCTGATTGGGAAGCTCCGACGCAGAGGACGGCGCAGAGGCCTTCCCGCCCGTGCTTCCGTCTGCGGCTGCGGACACCGGCGTTTTTGCCGGGCTGTCTGCCGTGACTGCCGTGACTGCCGTGACTGCCAACTGGCTTGAAGAGCTATCCGGAATCTTCTGATTATTTCCGGTATGTACAATATCCCCTATATCCCGGTCCATGGTATTCGTGATAACAATCCGGTACTGCGCTGTCCGGTTGTCCTGCTGACCGAGCGAAAGACGCATGGCGTCGGGACTGAACAGCATATACATCGGGACAAGCAGCGTGACCATGGCAATCGCCCATCCGGCCAGATGCCATTTTGCATTGAATCTTCCTCTGCAAATGCCTGCAAGACCCAGCATGAGAAGCGCAATGATTCCGGCACCGATGCCCATATAGAGTAGACTGTCAATGACAAGTCGAATCATGATTCCCGGCCTCCCGCCGATGTGACTGCCGATTATTTATGGTCCGAATCGTATCCGTCCTGCTGCAGCCACTCCTTCAGAGCGGCGATGTTTTTCTTCGAAATATCGTTCGTCTCATATAGCGACGCGATCAGGTTCTTAATCGAAGTCAGGCTGGATCCTTTCATCGTGTTCAGTGTCGTATGGAGGGAATATTCTTCCTCCGTCAGGGTCGGAATATAGAAATTCGTCCGCCCCATCCGGTCAACAATTGTAATCATTTCCTTAGCGGCAAGACGCGACAAAAACGTCGTAATTGTCGTCATTTTCCACGATACTTCTTCCGGGAGATGATCCATCACATAATTAGATGTTATTCTCTCCCCGGCTCCCCAAATGATCTTCATGACGATCATTTCCGATTCAGAAATCTGCTTCATAGGGTTCACACCTTTCTCTGCAAGGCAATATTCACTACGATACGTAATAAATTCAATTTACTACGTCCGGTATGACTTGTAAAGGGGTTTTAACAAATATCACACTACTATTTTACGAAAAATAATATGTACTTCCTTTGAAAATCAAAACAGAAAACACGATCGCGAAAAAATGTGCTCTTCCGGCCTCTGGAAGACCAGAAAAGGCAGCGCCTAAACCTCTTTTTCCTGCAGCGAAAGTTCCCCGGACAGCAAAAAGCGAGCCGGTTCCTTCGCGATATACGAAAGGAGACGGTCCGCTTTCCTGATACTTCCAAAATCTAAAACGTATTCCTGTATGAAGAAAGAAATCGCATTACACGACGGTCTTTTTTGCCGTTTTGACGACTTTCTTCTCTGTTGCTGCGGCTTCCTTCTTGACTTTCACTGCGCCGACTTTTGCCTCTTTGGCGACAGCAGTCTTCTTCTCAACGGCCTTCTTCTCAACCGTCTTCTTCACAACGGCCTTCTTCTCAACCGTCTTCTTCTCGGCAACTTTCGCGGCAGCTGCGGCAGCTGCGGGTTTTTCTTTTACGCTCTTTACGGTAGCTGCGGTCTTCTTCTGTACATCTTTGATGGCGGAATCCGCCTTCTTCTGTACATCCTTCACTGTGGTTACCGGCTTACGAGCCGTTGTCTTTGCAGGAACTTTCACCGTATTGACAGCCGTACCGGCAGTCCCCAAGTGTTTCGCCTTCTGGGTTATGGCCTTCTGTTTCTTCGCTTCGCGCTTTTCTTTGGCTGACTTTTTCATAATATTCCTTACCTTTCGTGTGCTGCATATATCGCAATTTCATGGAAATGAATCGCATATTCTTGAGTAGAATATAATTATACTCTTTAATGTGCTTTCTGTCCGAAAAAACGACGATTGCCGGAAATACGGCATCTTTTCAATCCAATTCCCGAGCGAATCCATTCCATGGCGGGGGTGTGCAGTGTTATATTGATAGCAGGACTGTCCGATGCCGATTCGCTCCAAAGGCACAGTCCGTTATCCGGTACTCCAGGGAGGATTTGTATGACACCAGCCATAGCGAAACCGCCGCTCCTATTGGCGAGTCAGTCGCCCCGCCGTCAGGAACTCCTGCATCTTTGCGGAGAGCCTTTTACAGCAATGGCGGCCGATCTGGACGAAGATGCTCTGATCCGGGAGATTAATGAAACACGGGCAAGTGACCCGTTTATACAGAGAGTCTCCTATATTGTCATGTCGCTTGCGAGAGCCAAGGCGGGGGAAATTCTCGCGGAGCACCCGGAAGCCGTCGTGATCGGCGCCGATACGATTGTCACCATCGACGGTGATATTCTCGGAAAGCCCTCGAGCCCTGAGGATGCCTATAATATGCTCCACCGTCTTTCCGGACGCGAGCATCAGGTGCTGACCGGCGTCAGTATCCGGAGCATCGAAAAAGAAGAAACATTCTATACCGTCACGCGTGTAACGTTCTATCCCTGGGATCTTCGTGAAAAAGAATGGGCCCATCGCTACGTCGCCACGGGAATTCCGATGGACAAAGCCGGCGCATACGGCATCCAGGATATGGGTGCGCTTCTGGTCAGCAAAATCGAAGGCGACTTTTATACGGTGATGGGGCTTCCGGTGGCAGAAATCAGCCGCAGGCTTATTGATTTCGGATATTGATCTCTATTCAAATCCTGTATCTTCTTGCATAATGCTTGTATGTTCATTAAGTACTGATCTTCTCAGGTCATCCATAAGGCAGTTGAAGTAAGGGGGACATACACCATGCCCGATACCATCTTCGTATCCACCGCCGTGTCCGCGACCGCAGATCTTCTGAATGATTCTCTCGTAGAAAACAGCATTTCCGGTCAATTAATCGACCAGTACTCCATCTCCCGCACCGATGAAACCCGCATTGAAGTGCTTGTTTTCGAAAAGCATTACATGCGGGCAGACAACCGGCTGACCCTAACCGTCACGATTGATGATTTCGAGGGAAAAACCCGCGTGCATTTTGTCGGCGGAGGCGGCGGTGAAGGTATTTTCCGGTTCGACTGGGGAGCTGCGAACAGCTTCGAAGGATCTTTACTTGAGGCTCTCTCGGAACACATCATCCAATTATAAAGGAGGCTTCCCATGAGTCCACAGCATCATCTGCAGCGTCATCCATCCGTTGTTCATCCCAAAGATCTTATCAAAAAAGATCTGACCGGGATTTCCAAATTCAACTACAAGCTGGCTGTCTTGATTACAAATACGGTCGGAACCATGTGGTGCGCCTATGCCTTCATTCTTCTCGACCTTGTCATGCTGCCTCCGGTCATACAGGCCCACAGCGTCATGACCTGGATCACCTATATCGCGCAGACTGTGCTTCAGCTCGTTCTTCTGCCGATCATCATGGTAGGTCAGAACGTCATCCAGTCGCAGAACGAATCCAAAGCAGACGCCGACCATAAGACTTTGACGTATCTTGCGGTATTACAGGACGAACAGATGCAGGAACTCAAGAATCAGACGGCTATGCTCGAGAAGATTCAGGAACTGCTTCCGAAGAAATAATTGCATATGTAAATACCGGTGCATTTTCCCGTAAATGGACCCGGTATTTTCACATGTCACAAACATCGTCACCGCTTATCTCCGGACACCACCCTGAACTGCCGGAATCATAATCGTCTTCCGTCATAACATCGCGAACGATCGAATCGAAAAACCAGAGTAAAAATACGCAGACCCCTAGCCCTAATAGAATTGTGATTGCTGTCATAATATCCGCCTCCTGAAGTGTTCATACGGTTCGTATGACATCATTCTGCGTTATCGCGTGTCCCATTCTCGTCCCTGCAGCGGACGAATCGGAACAATTGTTTTACTTCAAATGAAATCCAATAGTGAAAGCCGCTTCACGATACCCGGGCGGCTTTCTATCTATATACTTATCGAAAATGGATCAAGCCACTCTCGAATGTTCCGTACGAACATCATCTCTGACGACAGGCGGCGGTGTCCTGCGCTTCACGCGCAAGTCGATGACTTCGGAATCCCGGTCTTCCTCCGCAAAATCCTTGAGCATCGCATCAAAGAACCAGACCAGAAACACGCAGATCCCCAATACCAGTAAGATTGTAATTGCAGCCATATCGCCACCTCCGACAAAAAGAACATTTGTTTGTATTGCCATCATACGAGATCCTGCATAGGATTGCAAGACCTTTTCCGAAGAAAACAGAACATTTGTTCCAATTTTCGAAAAATGTAATCTGCCTGTAAAACTGCCGGGCCGAAAGGACTCTTTCACGGGTTCGCGGGTTCATCCGCAGCCCAACGCAGCAAACATCAAAGAACCGAAATTGACACCCCTTCAGCCACGCGGTACAATCCAGCAATAGTACCCATCACAGCAAACTTACACCAAGGAGGTGCGCCATGCTTCGATCGATGATCCTGCGAAATCACAGCCATCAGTCATCCGGAGAAATGTCGGCCGGGGACAGGCAGCTTGTCGACACGATGAACAGCCCATCCGGCACCGGTCAACCGCACAGGCCCGCCCTCTGGAAACGAATCGCCGAAGCCCTGGCCCTGGCCCTTTTTCTCTTCTGCCTGCTTGTCACGCTGCGCGTCGTATTCCTTATCTTCCCGCAAATGTGGGGCGGTCATCCGGCCACGACTTTCCTGTACACGCTTCGCGATCTCTGGCAGCTTGTGCTTCTATTCGGTGTGGCCCTGTTCATCCTGCTGCGCATCGGGAAAAGTGCCCACCGGCTCTACATGCCGGGCATAAAAAAAAGAGACCGCATTCTCATCATCGGACTCCTTTTCCTGTCGGTGCTTGTGAACCCTTTCATTACCGCGCCGCTGGACAAATTCCATGTTTTTACCGCCGGCCTGATCCCCGTGACGGCGGCTCTTCTGCTCTTCTGGATACTCGTCCTCGCTTTCGCCGTCTGTTACCAGATTGAGTATAAGCGGGTCTTCCATAAATATTTCACGGGGCGCGATCTCTGGAAAAAGTAATCGTTTCCAGACAGAACCCCTCGCCCTCCGCATCGCTTGTCACTTCACCTCGCGAAATACTTCCTCACCTTCGCAAGGTTCTTCTCCTGCCGGCCGTTCTTCTTCTCCATTGCGCCAAATTCGAAGAACTTCACCTGCCGTATTCCGACGAACTGGAAGACGGCTCTTTTCATGAGGTTTTTGTGGGCGTTCCCGAGTGTCAGTCCTATGTACCCGGTCGGGCCTTTCATCGTCGAGATGCATACGGCGCTCTTCCCGGCCAGAAGCCCCTCGGGGAATAATTTGCCGGGGACATATTTGTATGCGAAATCGGTTGCGAAAACCTGGTCAAAGTAGCCGAGCAGCATCGCCGGCGGACGGCCCCAGAATATCGGATAAATGAATATCAGCCGGTCTGCACTGCGAATCTGTTCCCTGTATTTCTCGAAAGCCGGGTCCGCATGCATATCCCTTCTTCGTTTGTTCTTATTGAAAACGAGTACGGGATCAAAATTCTCCGCATACAAATCCAGGATTTCCACTTCGTGTGCGGCGGGGCTGATTGCGATTGCGCCCGTAACCGCGTCCAGAAAAGCACCGTTCAGACTTTCGTGATTCGGATGGGAATAGATGATGAGTGTTTTCATAAGTCAGCACCTTTCAAATTTACCGGATAAATAGTTGTCATATGATAACTACCTCTTTATCATACGCGCGATTCGCTTCGTTGTCAATTGATAATGATATTGCCTTTTCTGCCTGCATTCGTCATAATAAAAATTGCAAAGGACGGTGATCACATGTCCATTATGAAATTAGCATCCGCATTGGAGAATTTCGGGTTTGGCTTCAGCCAGCTGTCCTTCGAGCTGCTCGATGAAATCAAGCCCGAGGGAATTACCGCCGCGCAGTTCAAAATTCTGCAGTATCTGACGGTCGGGGAATTCATACCCCTCAGCCAGATCAGCTGCTGTCTGGGCATGTCCGTGCCCAATACAAGCCGCGAAGTGAAGAAGCTTTTCGAAAAGAATCTGCTGCAGAAAACGCACAGTCCGAAAGACAAACGGGTGAGCTTCATCACCTTGTCCCCGGCCGGATCCGAACTCATGCAAGCAGCCTTTACCCGGCTCAAGGCGAACATCTCCCGCCGGTATGCACATCTGAAAACCGACGAAATCAGCGACATTGTCAAAGCTCTGGCGCTGATCAGCGAAAAACTTCTGCAGTAAGGTCGCCATTCTTTCACCCTCGCCTTAGGAGGAACAGCCATGGGATGGACATTTTCGAACGTCAGCATTCTGAAGGACAGCATCCAGGAAGCCGAGCTTAGAAAGCTTGTGATTCAGCACATGAAAAAGCAGGGCCTGACCCCCGTAAAGACTGCGCACGATGCCGAAAAGTCCGTTCGCATCGTGAACAATCCCTTATCCAAGTGGATCACCATCCACGAGGATGACACGGACGGCAGCCTGCAGAACCAGCTGGCCGCAGCCCTTACGAAAAAATTCCACACGCATGTGCTGTCGCTGATGAATATGGACAGCGATTTTATGCAGATCGATTTGTATTTTGGTGCGAAAAAGGACACGGTCCTCGTCGGCACGCCCTACGATATGGACGATGCAGCAAGTCCGATTCCGCGCGGCGACC
>JADGQQ010000088.1 GCA_017881645.1 Clostridia bacterium | reverse complement strand
CCTAACTGAGCAATAGTAAGAATTCCGATAATTAAGGCAATGATCAGCATCGGAATCAGAAAATGAAGGGGCTTAATCCATCTTTTTTTCTTTGGCCGAGGTTCATAGAGCGTATGAGTACGGGTCTTACGTACCTTGAAAGGATCCGAAATGCCCGAATCATTCAAATCATCCGAATCGTCCGTATCATCCATATCAATGTCCGTTTTATGTGAACTCAGGTCGAGAACAACGTAGGAGGGCAGGGGCTGTGTTTCGGAGACGGATTCGAAAGGTTCGGGGTATTCACCGGACATCCGGACTGTATCAGCAGATGTGTCTTCTGTTTCCACGGTATCCGTACCGTTATCAACCGGCGCGTCTTCCGGATTGTGACCGGCAGCGTTCATATCCACGGGCAAAAGCGGGCCCAGAATGGCGTCCTGGGGAATCGAGGGCCTGCGTATTTCCGGGTCCTTTTCAGTATGATTCTGTTTTCGTTTCATCTGTTGCCTTTCTGTATATGCATGTTAGAAATTTGACTGAGAATCTTCGTCCTACGGGATAATGAGAGAAAGAGCGCCGGGAACACATTCGATAACCGACGGAAGTGATTCACCCTCTTCGCCGTCAAGATCCAGTCGGATTTCTTCCGGACCCTTCGTCGACAGGGATATTCGACGCGTCTGAAAATAGGTGATATTTTCATTGGATAAATGATCTCCGATTAAGAACTTGCCGAGGAGCGGCAGGATACCGCCGAATTCCAGCTTGGATATAATAAGCACATCCAAAAGTCCATCGTCCAGTTCCGCGTACGGAAGCAGCTTCCGGATTCCGCCGACACTCGTGGTGTTGGCAATAATGAAAAGGAAGGCCGCGCCATCAAAATAGTCATCCTCTGATGCTATCGTCACCGGAATTCCTTTGAAAAGATTTGCCGGCAGATCCTTGGCTCCTTCTAACCAATACGCCATTCTTCCCAGCGTTGTTTTTGCATCCGAAGGCACTTTGTAAGCAATATCCGTTAACAGTCCTCCGGCAGCCACGTTCAGGAAAAATCGATTTCCGACCTTGCCGACATCGATTTTTTTAATGTGGCGTGCTGTCAGCATCCGTGAAAAGGAATAGGGATCCGTAGGTACACCCAGAAAATTCGCAAAGTCGTTCACGGTTCCGGCCGGAAGAACGGCCAACGGTGTTTCCGAACCGCCCTGCATCAGACCGTTCACAACTTCATTGATTGTCCCGTCACCGCCAACAGCCAGAACAAGGTCATATTCGCCCTTTTTCATTTCGGCGGCATACTTTTGTGCATCGTATTGCTCATGTGTAAAGCAATAGTCCGCACGATACAAAGATTTGGCATCTACAAGATAGCCGACAATATCTTCGACGGTCTGGCGGATTGTCTGACGGCCGGAGGATGGATTTATAATGATTTTTATCTTAAGATCCATTCGGTCTCCCGCGTTCTACAGATTTTTAACTGAAACCATGAATGCCACAGACACTAATTCTAGCACAAACGGGGGATAAAAAAAACGGCAATCGACCGGGCGGGTATGCTCCGGGGACTGCCGTTTTCATCAAATCCGGTTGAATCGGGAATAAGGCTATTTTTTAAGACCGCCGTGCTTGACGCGGTCTCTGACTTCAGCGCGTTTTGCATCGTTGAAGCGATCTACCGTTCCTACCAGATATCCGGTTATGCGGCGAATCCGCTCGAACCCGAGACCCTCAGCTCCCTCGAACTCGCTTCTGCCGCAGCATGGGCAATGGTCGCCGATGATGCCGTTGTAGCCGCAGACGGGATCCCGGTCGATCGGATGGTTAATGGAACCGTATCCGATGCCCTGCTCGCCCATGAAACGGATGACCTTCTTAAAGGCCTCCAGGTTGGATGCCGTGTCGCCGTCCATTTCAACGTAGGAGATGTGTCCCGCGTTGGTCAGGGCGTGGTATGGGGCTTCCAGACGGATTTTATCGTAGATGGAAATGTTGTAGTAGACAGGAATATGAAAACTGTTGGTATAGTATTCTTTATCCGTGATTCCGGGGAGTCTTCCGAAACGGTTGCGGTCCATCCGGACGAAACGGCCGGACAGTCCTTCGGCAGGGGTAGCCAGCAGCGTATAGTTGAGGTGCGTCGTGTCTGCTTTTTTGTCGCAGAAATCTCTCATATGCCCGATTATTTCAAGACCGAGCTTTTGGGATTCTTCGCTTTCTCCGTGGTGTTTTCCGGTCAGAGCAACAAGCGTCTCGGCCAGACCGATAAATCCAATGGAAAGAGAACCGTGCTTAATGACTTCTTCAATCGATGCACGCGGTCCGAGTTTATCGGAATCGATCCAACAGTGTTCGCCCATGAGGAAAGGGAAATTATAGACATGTTTTCTCGCCTGTACAAGCATGCGTTCGTACAGCTGATCCGCAACCAAGTCCAGTTTTTCATCGAGCATCGTGTAGAACTTGCCGAGGTCTCCGTTGGCCAGAATTCCGAGACGCGGCAGGTTGATGGATGTGAAAGAGAGATTTCCTCTGCCAAAGGTAACTTCACGGGTCGGATCATAAACATTTCCCATTACGCGGGTACGGCAGCCCATATAGGCGATTTCCGTATTCGGATCGCCCTCCTTGTAATACTGCATGTTATACGGGGCATCCTGAAATGAGAAGTTCGGGAAAAGACGCTTAGCGGAACATTCGCAGGCCATTTCAAAAAGATCATAGTTCGGATCGCCCGGATCAAAATTCACGCCTTTTTTACAGCGGAAAATCTGGATCGGGAATATGGGAGTCTCTCCGTTGCCGAGGCCCTGCTCCGTTGCGATAAGCAAATTGCGAATGACCATGCGGGCTTCGGGAGAAGTGTCGGTTCCGTAGTTGATGGATGAAAACGGCACCTGCGCTCCGGCACGGCTGTGAAGCGTGTTGAAGTTGTGAACCAGCGCCTCCATGGCCTGAAAGGTGGCGCGGTTTGTTTCGATTTTAGCGTGTTTCCTTGTGTAGGATATGATGCGTGCTTTCAGCTCGCCGGAAATCTGAGCGAGCGCCGGTATTACTGCCTGCAGTGCGGTGACGACACTGTCGTCATACTCAGCCGATTCAGCCAGTTCGGGTTTGTTCGACGTGTCCTTTTCGATCTTGGCGACCATGGCCTTAATCATCGGTTCGCTCGTCTCGGACGGAATATCCGCCAGAAGTTCCAATGCACCGGATAATGCCAGCTGGTATTCCTTCCGGTATGTGTAGCGGACACCGTCCGACATGACGATATCAAAGTTCGGAAGAGACTGGCCGCCGTGCATGTCATTCTGGTTGGACTGAATCGCTATACAGGCCAGAGCCGAATAACTGCGGATATCCTTGGGTTTTCTCAGATGTCCGTGGCCGGTGTTGAATCCGCCTTCGAAAAGCGAAAGGAGATCAATCTGGCAGCAGGTCAGGGTCAGGGAATAGAAATCGAGGTCATGAATGTGAATATCGCCCGCTTCGTGTGCCTTGGCATGTTCGGGCTTCAGCATATAGGACTTATAATAAGCCTTCGCGCTCTCAGAACCGAACTTGAGCATGGAACCCATTGCGGTATCACCGTCAATGTTTGCATTTTCCCGCATCAGATCGCTGTTCTTCGCTTCGCAATTTACAATATCATCCAGCGTTCTCATGAGTCTTGTGTTCTTCTCACGGACGCGGGAACGTTCTGCGCGGTACAGAATATAGGCTTTTGCGGTTTCCGGGCAGCCCTCTTCCATGAGCACATGCTCAACCATATCCTGAATTTCTTCGATTTTCGGAACGGAAATACCCTGCAGTTCAAGATATTCGCTCGTCCGGATCGCTAGATCCAATGACAAATCTTCAATTTTACCGTTGGCTTCCCCCGTTGCCTCAAAAGCCTTGTGAATGGCAGTGGCAATTTTGTCAATATTAAATGGAACCTGTCGGCCGTCTCTTTTTAAAACCCTGGCAATCATCTTCACACCTCCTGTGCTCGAGGAAACGTTATTTCACTCAAGGTAACTCTATTTAACCTCTATGTTGTGGTGAAATCAATAGGTGAACACAAGATATTGTGTTTCTTTCTTGTTACAAAAATCTGCTATTTTTGTGAACATCCTTCTTTTCGATCGGTCCGGACTGCGGAAGGAGGCAGGAGGAATCGCTTCAAATGCAGAAACAGCAGATGTTTCGGGTGATCAGACGTCTTTCTTTTGCCTGACGCACACAGCAAAGAATATGGTAAAATACCTATCAGATGCATAAACAAAAAGCATCAATAAATTCAAATCGGTCGGGGGAACAAGATGAAGTTTCTTACAGGGTCCAATATCCAGCCGGCACAAAAAAAGACCGCATTCTTTCTATCCCTTTCTTTTCTCATACCATTCCTGCTTCTTGCAAGCGCATTTATCGTTCAGGGTGTTCATCCATTCGGATCGCATATGATCCTGACAGTTGACCTGTATCATCAATATGCTCCGTTTGCAGCAGAACTCAGAAACAAAATCCTTCATGGCGAAAGCCTTTTCTTCTCGTGGAACATAGGATTAGGGACAAACTTCTGGGCCATATTTGCCAATTATGCGTCCAGTCCCATGAATCTTCTCATGCTTTTGTTCCCGCAGCGGTACTTGTCGGATGGCATTGCCTTTATTGTTTGTCTGCGAGCAGGGCTGACGGGTCTCTTTTTCGGACTTCTTCTTCGGGACATTGACCATCGCAGAGAAGATCTGTTCCTCAGCTGCTTCTCAGCGATGTATGCTCTTTGCGGATGGGTCCTGGCGTATTTTTGGAATATCATGTGGTTTGACGCTGTCATGCTGCTTCCGCTGATTATTCTCGGACTCCGGTATCTGATGCGCGACAGGAAACCATTGCTTTTCTGCATCAGCCTCTTCATATGCATCTGGTCCAATTTCTATTCCGGTTTCTTCATATGCTTTTTTCTTATCCTGTATGCGCCGGTCTGTTATGTATCGGTATTTCAGAAGCTTACGCTGAGAAATTTCTGGTCTTCCGCATGGCGGTTTGGTCTGTACTCCGCCATTGCGGGCGGGATGACCGCTGTTCTGGCCTATCCGGTGTGGCTTACCCTGAAGCAGGCCTCTGCGACGGGCGATCCTTTTCCGAAGGATAATACGCTTACCCAGAACATCTTTGATTTTCTGGGAAGATTTTTCCTGACAAGCCAGCCGAATATCCGGGATGGAATGGCGAATGTATATTGCGGAGTGCTGATTCTGCTTTTGATCCCCTTGTATTTTCTTTGCACGAAAATTCGTCTTCGAGAGAAGATAGCATATGGGCTTATCATGCTGTTTTTATATTTCAGTTTTGCAGACCGTGTGCTGAACTTTATTTGGCACGGATTTCATTTTCCCAACCAGATTCCGTACCGTGAAGCTTTTCTTATGTCTTTCATTCTCGTCATCATGGCGTACAAAGTGCTTCGAAACCTGAAATCCTTCACAATCCATGAGATTTCCGCAGCTGTCGTATCGGTCCTTGCATATATTATTCTTTATGAGAAATTCGGAACGGGGAAAGAGACGATTCTGCAAATGGCGCTCACAGCCGTATTCGTTATTGCGTACGGAGTGATTTTCCGCGATATTCTGACAAAGAATAAACGCAAGTTCGAGGTGCAGCGATGGATTCTTTCAGGGATCATTCTTGCGGAACTTCTTGTCGCCACACAGGTAACGGTCGGTATGGTTTCGATGAACGAGAGCTTTACCGGATGGGATTTCTACGGTAAAAAATCGGTCGAAGTAACGAATTTTATCGACAGGACGCAGAAGGACGGAAAAGACGGGAAGGACGGGCTGTTTGTCCGTGCGGAAATGTACCCTGCGTTTATCAGCGACGAGACGGCCTTGTACCATGTCAAAGGACTCTCCGTGTTTTCATCCACCGAGAGAGAAAAATTCATTATTTTTATGAAGGGCTTCGGTCTTCACAATAACGGAATTAACGGACTTCGCAATCATGGTCTGACCGAAGTCACGGCATCGCTTTTCGGCATAAGGTACCTTGTCGCCTTGGAAGCCAATGCATCTGTTCCCGGCGGATTTACACCGGTACCGGATACCGGAGATCTGACGGTCGTCAGAAATGATTCTGCACTTTCCGTCGGCTATATGGTTTCTCCGGAAGCGTTATCCTTTGTTCCGAACAACGGGGAGAATCCTTTTGTCTATACAAATGAATTCCTGCAGACCTTGGGGGTGGATTCCGTATACGGGTCGGAAGTCCTTACACAGGGCACCCTGACAAACGCCGTCTTTGCCAGCGGAAACGGTCAGTCCGGCTATCAATATACGATAACTTCGGACAAAATCCCCACGGAAATCAATGTGAATATTAACGCGAGGTTCAAAGGGTCGCACATATATCTTTACCTGCGGTCCGCCAAAGAAGCAACAGTCACCGTGACCGGAACCGATCCGGTTACATCGCAGCCGGTTTCGACCACGCAGAACACGAGAACGGGACAGATTATTGATCTCGGGACATATGACCCCGCATTACAGCAGACGGTGAAGATTAACTGGTCGTCATCCCCGTCCGGTCAGGTCGGTCTTATTTGTTACAGTCTGAACGATGAATCCTACAAAAAAATGATAACAACGCTTTCAAAGTTCCAATTGCAGGTCACGCACCTGGATACGACGCATTTGACCGGGACAATCCATACAGATACCAACGGAGTCATGCTTCTGACGATACCGGTTGATAATGGCTGGACAGCGACTGTCGACGGCAAAAAGACATCCATCCAGAGTGTTGGAAGCGCACTGATGGCGATTCCGATCTCCGCGGGTGACCATACTGTTTCTTTGACTTTCGTACCGGAGGGGTTCAGCTTGGGGCTCAAAGTATCGCTCGCTTCGCTGGCGGTGCTTATTCTTATCTCAGGCATTCCATACGCCATGGAAGTCCGTCGGAGAATCAGGAAAGGATCTGAAATTCCGGCAGACCCAAAGACTCTGCCGGAGGACGCGCAGCTATGAAGTCAGCACTCAAAAAAATACTCTTCTTCGAAATTAAGGGAATACGGCATGAGTACCAGTGGGCTGCATTTCTGCTGCCCGTATTCCTGCTGTGTGTCTCTTTTGCTTCCTGGAAAATTCATCCGGTAGGGCAGGCGTCCCTTCTGACGTGCGATTTATATCATCAGTACGCACCGGTTCTTGCAGAGATACGAACGAAACTACTTTCGGGTGACAGTCTTTTTTATACATGGAATCTCGGTCTGGGTACAAATTTCTGGCCGCTGCTTACCTACAACGGTGCCAGCCCGCTCAACTTAATCCTTCTCTTTTTCCCTCAGGCCAACATTTCAGACGGCATAACACTGATGATTCTGATTCGAACGGGTCTTTCCGGACTGTTTTTCTCGCTTCTCATGTACAAAAAAGACGGACGGGAAGGAGCAGTCACGCTGGCACTTTCGACGGCTTATGCTTTGTGCGGGTACATATTGTCCTACTTTTGGGTTCTGATGTGGATGGATGCAGTGATGCTTCTGCCGCTTGTAATCCTTGGACTCTGGAAGATTTTTTGCGGAGAAAACGCCCGTCTCTATGTCGTCGTGCTTTTTCTGATCATTTTGTCCAATTTTTACATCGGGTTTATCGTATGCATTTTTCTTCTGTTTTTTGCACCGGTTCTGTATTTCGAGACCCGGGACAGCGGACTATGCAAATCATCTCCGATAAAAGCCGGCCTGGATTTTTCTTTCTACTCGATTCTTGCTGTTGGCATGTCGGCCGTCATGCTGATTCCGACCGTTCTGTCTCTGCAGAGCACTTCAGCTGCTTCGGATGCACTTCCACTGACGACGGACGTTTCGTTTAAGGCATTTGATTTCATTTCTCGTTTTCTTCTGCATGCAGATCCCGTAATTCGTGAAGGCATGCCCAATGTATATTGCGGTGCAGCCATCCTTCTGCTTGTTCCGCTGTACCTGTTCTGTTCGACGATCCCGTTCCGGCAGCGTGTCATCAGCTTGCTGCTTTCCTTTTTCCTTCTCGTATCGATGAGCAGCCCGTTTTTGAATTTCCTCTGGCATGGTCTGCATACGACAAATCAGCTCCCTTACCGGCAGTCTTTTCTGATGAGCTTTCTGCTTCTTTATATGGCAAGCCAGGTACTCATGCATACGGAAGGACTTTCCCGGCAAAAAGTTTACGGCAGCGGGGCCGCCGTCCTATGCTACCTGATCTTTCTAAGCACGACATCCGAGGTGCAGAATAAGTACTGGCTGATTTACGGATCGGCAGCGTTTATTCTTATTTATACAACCATCTTTTTCGGGTTCTTTGGTTCGGAAAAAGCAAAAAAATGGACAGGGAAAGCCTTCCTGTACGCCATCATTCTGGAGTTTTTCTTCGCGTCGGAATTTTCCCTCGCATATATAGAAAAGACCGAACACCTGTCTTATTTTCCGTCATACGGACAACAGGCCGCTGCCATACAGAAAGAAATAACCGGTTCTGACGGCACGGCGTTTGCGAGAACCGTGCTGTTTCAGCCGATCACGGGAACGGATAATGACGGTGCGCTGTATCATGTGAAAACCGTATCCATTTTTGCATCAACGACATCGAAGGATTTTGTTATGTTTATGGGTGCGCTCGGGTTTGCCAACAATAAGGAATTCGAGGTCAGGGAAGAAGGGCTGACGGAAGTGTCCGCACGTCTCCTTGGAATTCGGAACGTTGTGACATTTACAGACGGTACATCCATGCAGAAAGTCAAAACAACAGGAAACGACAGCGCGTCCAGATCGGTTCTGGGAACTTCTACATCTGAAAAAGATGCAAAAGCAGACATTATTTACGCCGGGAACGAAATGACCGTTAACGAGAAAGTGCTTCCGGTTGGCTTTTTTGTTCCGTCCGCCGGAATTCTGACGAAGCTTGACGCATCACTTTCACCCTTTGAACAAACGAACAGTCTTTTGCTGCAGATGGGAACCCAGGCGGTGTACGAAGCCGGAACCCTAACAGAACTGTCATCTTATAACATCCGGCAAACGCCTGACTCGAATATTTACACGATAGGTACGGACGGGCAGTCCGCAAGCATATCGTTCACCCCTCGTGTTCCATTCGGCAGAACGGTCCTTCTGTATCTGGGCACGGAACAGGAACCGATCATTCGCATTACCCGAACGGACGCGGGTACCGGAGAAAACAAGACAACGGTTTTATGGCCTTATGCCGGACAGATTATAAACTGCGGACCCTATGTAGCAGGTGAGAATATTCAGCTGCTTTTCACAAATGCGGAGCTGGAGTCTTTCCCGATTTCCTGCGATTCCATCCAGATGACGGCACTGGATACGGCAACGGAAAAACTCGCCGCAGAACCTCTGACAGTCACGTCCTATGATGCTGCACACCTCAAAGGCTATGTTGATTTTGCAGCGGACGGATCACTTTTTACATCGATTCCATATGATGCCGGATGGACTGTGAAGGTGGATGGAAAACAAGTGAAAACACAGGCCGCATACGGCGCGTTATTATCCGTGCCCATGGCGAAAGGACACCATGAAATTTCCTTTTCGTATCAGCCGCCCGGATTCATACTCGGACTATTCATCTCCATACTTCTGACAGCGGATTTTGTTTTTTTGTGCATATGGGATCCGATCGATTTCATTTCGCGCCGCCGTAAAAAGAAGAGAGAAGACCTGCAGGGTATAAAGAAAGAGGAATGACTGTGAATGAACGGACAAACGGAATAAAGTCCTCCATCGATCATCCGGCTGCATCCTATATCGTCATTGATCTGGAGTGGAATCAACCCATTCCCTGGATCAAAACGCTTGTTGACCCCAAGGAACTGCCCGGCGAAATTATTGAAATCGGTGCGGTAAAGATAAGCTCGGCACATGGGGATTATCAGGTCTCCAAGCCGTTCCATGTTATGATACGTCCGGTCTGCTATACGGTGATGAACCGGAACGTCTCCAAAGTGACGAATAAAATATCGTCGGACCTGCGGTTCGGACTCTCTTTTTCCGATGCGTACGAATCCTTCAAAGAATGGTGCGGGAAGGATTATGTCCTATGCGGCTGGGGAAATTCGGATTTATCCATTCTAAAAGCGAATCTTCGATATCATAAACATGCGGTTGAACTCAATACGCTGTTTCTGGACATTCAGCCGCTTTTTGCAAGAATCGCTGAAGGCAAGTCACAGCAGAGAAGCGTGGAGTACGCCGTTGATTTTCTTCGGATTCCCAAAAAAGAAGACTTTCATTCCGCCCACAGAGATGCGGAATACACAGGACTGATTCTCCGCGAACTGCTCCAAATGCTCGACAAAATCCGGAATGAACCGGTTGATTCATCCCGGACCGCCGCATTGGATCCCATGCATTCGGAACTTATGACGCTTCGACTGGCACCCTATCTGCAAAATCCGGATCTTCACGCGGAAACCAATTCAAAAACGCCCCTTTATGCCTCTTGGGATGCGTGCTATGAGGATTTCCCGAAAGATGCAGCACTGTGTCCTGCCTGCGGGCAGCCCATTGCTCCCCAGCTCCCCTGGTTTCGTCTGAAGAAATCAGGATTCTCGCTTTGGTTCTGCGAAGAGCATCACATGGTTCTTGGCCGCATGCGCATGAAGAAAACACCCGAAGGCAAAGTGTTCGCGGCCGTTTCCGTCCGCCTGACGGATCCGGGTTCTGCGCGGCTTGTAATGGACCGGTACGAAGAATACATTACATATGGAATTCATGGCTTTCCTATGGCTCCGGCACCCGTTGAAACGGCCGCAGAGAATGTTATGAATCCAGATGGAGAAGAGCCTCAGCCGATAGATCCACATCCCGGAAAAACTTCAGTGGAATAGACCATTTGCTTCCGTTCTTTTTGACATCCGACATAAGTTCCATCAAAAGAGCCAAACGGACGCCGGACGGCATGCGGCGCAATTTTTGCAGCGACCCGTTCCGAACGGCGGCAATAATGCCGTCCGCATCAATTTGTTTTCGTGCAGTTTCGTATTTTTCCACGGAACGTTCTCTGTACAGGCGAAGTGTGCGGATAAATTCATCTGCGGAATACACGCGGTCCCGAGGCATTTCATACAGGAGGGCCGCCTGTTCCAAGCCGGGAAGAACGCCGGCATCATATGCGGTGAGAAGATGCTGGTAATCCTGCACAGGGATGGAATAATGGATTCCATCCAGCAGGCCAAAAGTCTTCTTTGCATCCAGATAGCCCAATTCAAAATTGCGCGCCATCAGTTCGGGGGACAAATCCAGTAACGGACCGAGATCCAGACTGTTGCAGATGTGCGAGATACGAAGCCGGTCGGTCTGGATGGTACGGTTCTTTATGCCTCGAATATCCAAGGCGATAATATTCCGGAACCCTTTTCTCCGCAGCATATCAAACGGCAGATTATCACCAATCCCGCCGTCCAGATACACATCATCACCCAGTTTTACCTGCCGAAGCAAGGGGAGCGCGGAGCTGGCCAGCAAATACGAAAAAAACCGCTCACCGGGAATGTCCTGTTTCCAGATTTTCAGACTGGACCGGTTGCGCAGTGAAAAAGTGCAAAGGCCATAGTCCACAGAAGACTCATAAATGGCTGCCGGATCGATATATGAGGAAAGCAAGGCCAGCATAGGCGATTGATCCATGCCGCCGTGCCGGATCATTTCGCGCAAAATAATGCCCGCATGCTGACGATCCAACAGATTGTCTGACGATAATTCGACATTCTCCGGAAGACGGACACACTGATCCATGCGGAGATTCTTCCACATATCACAGGCTTTCTGCAAGTCACCCTGTATCATAAATGCGCCATTGATAGCTCCTATGGATGTTCCGGTAACGGCTTCGAATTCGATGCCCATCTCATCAAGAGCCTTCCAGGCACCGATTTGATAGATACCTTTTGAACCCCCGCCCGCCAATGCAACTGCATACTTTTCCATGGATCTTTTCCTCGCTTTAATCTGTTTTTTTAACTAATGAGACACGAAAACATACTATAAATACTATTATAACGATCTTCGCGCTGTTATTTACATATTTGTCACAGGTTTTTGATTGAATTCTATGCTGAATCACATATAATGATAGAAGGAGATTTTGTAATACACTGTCTCTTTAGCGTCTTAACAGATGGGGATATGAACTCGCTGGAGGATTTTATATGAATAGATTAGGAATGAGTACGGGCAGACCGGCTCGCAGTGTTAAAGGCCGCTCCGGAAGCATGCTGCTTCTTGTCCTCGTGATCATGGCTGTAGCCGTTATATTAATCACATCCGCCTTAACAATCACTGTGAACGGAAGAATGCGGTTCTATAGGGAATCGCAGTCCAGTCAGGCAAGACTTACGGCTACATCGACTGCAAAGACGATTGCGGACGCGATCGTATCGGCTGATTTCAAGTCTATCGATTTGGAGAATCTTGCAAAGGCAAATGGAAATACTGGAACAACCGTGACCGTTCAGTCGGCAACCTCCACCAATACCAGTACGGCTGTTTCGGCGGGTACAGACAAGACGAAGGCCGTGGCTCCCGGATTATACAATAGCGCGAGTTCTAACACAACAGCACAGATCCAATATTATCCAACTGGCACGACACAGTACATTTCGATCAAAGTAACGACAGGATTGGATTATGCCGGAAATGCCGCGGCAAACTCGGAATCCGTTACCATTTATCTCCAGAAAACTGGAAATACTATCCCATCGGGTGCTTTCTCCAATTTGATTACGTTGGGAGCCGACACCTCAGTGGTTGACCTTCGATATTTCAAAGTTGGATTCGATTTAGAAGCATCAAAAGAAAGTACACCTACATATGAGAAACCAACCGTATCGAACGTGGTTAAAACCATTTCTAATTATGTCGTTCTCCATGGGAATGTGAATCTCGGCCATGATGCTGGAGTAACAATATATTCCGATATGATCTATACAGGGGTGGTCAAGCTGGGAAATGATAACTATTTTTATGGCAATCAGATATTCTTAGGAGATGCTGCAGCACTGGAAAAGTCGACAGAAACGG
>JADGQQ010000087.1 GCA_017881645.1 Clostridia bacterium | reverse complement strand
TGCAGAAAAACTACGGAAAACACAATGGTTCTTTGCTTCGTTTTAAAAACACAAATGTGACCGATGAAGTTATATCCATTCGTAAACCAAAACCTTCCGGAAGCCGGAGAATGAACGCCTTTGGATCCGGGCAGGAGAGAAAAATCCGCAAGCTCTATTATTCGACTGTCCGGTCCGCAATAAAAGGCGGTGCGGGAGTCAAAAAATCGTCGACAGCCGGAGAGATTAAAACTTCCATCATGAAAGATACCGGAAAAGATATCTCCGGACTTACAGAGACCTATGAGAATATCCGGTACGGAAAGCGCAGCAATCCTTCCGAATAATCATGCTGTCATCAGATTTCGTAGTCAATGGCCGCCCGGGAGCTGACAATCGATCCGACGAAACCGCCTACTTTCACGTGTTCCGGATGCAGGCTATACGTTTCCAGATCCGCAAGATTCTCAAATGCTGTAATCAGCGCGACATCCATATTCTTCTCTGTGGGATTTGTGTTTTTGACGACTGACAGACTCCTGATCTGCGGAATCAGTGCCGGAAGTGCCGTGAGTTTTTCAATAAGCAATTCCAGATTCTCTCTTTTGCTTCTGCCGGCGGATTCTTCGAGAAGTTTCCAGACAACAACATGCTGTATCATACAATCACCCTCACTTATTTTCTTTTTCGTGAATCAGCGCCAAAGCACCGTAAAGAATCGAATCATCGTTGAGTTCTGCTTTTGAGAACACGACCGAGTTGCGAATGGAAGGCAGGCAATACGCATCGACATACCGGAGAATTCCTGCAAGGAACACATCGCCGAGCGCTTCCATGACACCTCCGCCGAAAACGATCATCTGCGGACTGAATATGTTGACCAGAGAACCGCTGGCAACGGCAAGATATTTACATGCCCGGTCTATTGCCTCGACCATGACAGGATCATTTGCCTCATATGCTGCCTTCATGGCCTTACTCTTAAAAACGCCGTCAGAAATCGCATTTGCCATCACTGTCGTGCGGCCTTTTCTTATTTGCTGCTGGATATAGTTCACCATGCCGATCTTGCTTGAAAACGCTTCCAGACACCCTCTTTGTCCGCAATTGCACCGCGGCCCTTCCATGTTCAGCACCATATGACCCAGTTCTGCGCCCTTACAGTCGTTTCCTGTATAGAGCCTGCCGTCAAGAATCAGTCCGCCGCCCATACCGGTTCCGATGAAAAGGCCGACAACGTTCGTCAGACCCCGGGCTGCGCCGTATTTCCATTCGCCGTAAACACCAATATTTACATCATTTCCAATATAAAAGGGCTTCCCGAACCTTGCTTCCAGAATTCGTTCAATCTGGTAATTTTCCCATGGCAGATTAGGCGCAAATAATACAACGCCGGTGTCCTGGTTTATAACTCCCGGCGCACCTGCGGCAATCGCCTCAACATCCTCCATCGTAATTCCATAACCCGTAAGAAGCTCGCTCACGACACTGACAATCGTATCCTCGACATTCTGTATGCCTTCTTTTACTCTTGTCTTCTTCTTCAGACGGAAAACAATTTCCTGATTTTCATTAAAAATGGCGCCGAGCACCTTTGTCCCGCCAATATCCAGACAAATCGAGAATTTATTCATGTTAATCTCCCTCCCGATCTCTGCAGTCTTTCAGCCGGTCATAAAGTTCATAAAGCATCTGCACTCCATTTTCCAACTTGTAATAGTGGAAAATATACGGAACAAGCAGAATCATAAACATAACAAAAGGAATCCCCATCGGCCAAAATAACGTCAGAACACAAATGGCAAAACTGGCAAAGGTCAGGATTGCAAACAGAATCAGCACCAGAAGATGGATCAGCCTTTCATGCTGGAAAAAACCGATCCACTCACGAAGTGAGTTGATTTCTTCCTCCAGTTTCTCTTTGGAGACTCTGTCTCCGGAGGCTTCCTTTTCAAGAAGTTCCTTGCAGTCTGAGATTTTTCGGGATAATTTGTCCGTCATTTGCATTCTCCGATATCAACCGGATCAGACCATTCTTGCAGTCTCAAGCACCAATATCTTCAGATGAAGTGCGTGTACGCTTCTTCGCTTTATTCCCGAGAATGAGTTCCGGAGGTTTCTTTTCCGTGACGCATTCTTTGGTAACGATGCATTTTTCGATATCTATACGGGAAGGAATCTCGTACATGATATCCAGCATAATGTCCTCAAGAATCGCACGCAGACCTCTGGCTCCGGTATTGCGGACGACGGCCTGAGCAGCGATCTCCTCAACGGCCTCATCACTGAATTCAAGCTCAACGCCATCCATGTTCAGTATTTTCCAGTACTGCTTAAGGAGTGCATTCTTCGGCTCTCTGAGGACGCGTATCAATGCGTCCTTACTGAGGCCGTCCAATGTCACGGTAACAGGTACGCGTCCGATGAATTCCGGTATCAGCCCGAACTTCAGAAGATCCTGCGGCATCATAAACTTGAGCAGTTCTCCGTTCTTGCGATCCTTCTTCGGGGCGACATCCGCTCCAAATCCGAACGACTTCTGTCCGACACGAGTTTCGATGATTTTCTCAAGTCCGTCAAAAGCCCCGCCGCAAATGAAAAGAATATTGGTGGTATCAATTTGAATGAATTCCTGATGGGGGTGCTTTCTACCGCCCTGAGGAGGAACGTTGGCAACTGTGCTTTCGAGAATTTTCAGAAGAGCCTGCTGAACGCCTTCTCCGCTGACATCCCGGGTAATGGACGGATTCTCGGATTTTCTTGTTATCTTATCAATCTCATCAATGTAAATAATGCCTCTCTGCGCCTGCTCGACGTCAAATTCAGCATTCTGCAGCAGCTTAAGAAGGATGTTCTCCACATCTTCACCGACGTAGCCCGCTTCTGTGAGCGCGGTGGCATCCGCTACGGCAAAAGGAACGTGAAGCACTTTCGCGAGCGTCTGTGCAAGAAGCGTCTTACCGCAGCCCGTAGGTCCTACGAGAAGAATATTGCTCTTGGTAAGTTCTATATCATCATTCTTGGTTGATTTCGAATAGACTCGTTTGTAGTGATTATATACGGCCACGGATAACGCCTTCTTCGCCTGTTCCTGCCCGATGACATAAAGATCAAGGGATGCCTTCAGTTCAGCCGGTGTGGGTACATGGTCCATCTTCGAGGCTCTGGCCTGCGGTGTGGCAAAATCATCATCATCCGCCAGAAGAGAATCACAAAGATTGACACATTCATTGCAGATATAGACAGATGGTCCGGCAAAAAGTCGGGCGACTTCGTGTTCCGTTTTCCCGCAGAAAGAACATCTGACAATCGGCGGCTTTCCGTCTGTACTCTTTAGTCTCTTATCCTGTTTGTTCTTATCTTCTTCTGTCATAGAATTCTCCTCGCTCAATCAGATACAAGAAACGAGGCCTCAAAACGAAGCCCCGCAGTTTGTCTGCTATTATCATGTTAACCGAAGAAGAGTTCGGGTACAATGACAAAATAATACCAATATATTAAGAGTTGGTTGCAGTCGGTTCGAATTGTGTTGCTTCCGCCTTCTTATTTGTGGTCATGTCCTTCATGATCATGCTCATGAAAGTCCACTTTTTTAGCGGCGGCTGTAATCAGTTCGACGGTTTTTTGTGCTGCGATGCTCTCACGGATAAACCCGTCATTGCCGCCGAGTCTGGCAAGAAGCTCGTCTTTCTTCATGTTGTACTGAACAGCCATTTTCTCAGCTTCTGCGTCAACATCTTCATCCGTAGCCGCAATTTTCTCAGCCAGGGAGACAGCTTCGATGACGAGGTTGTTCTTAATGCGGATTTTTGCAACAGGAACCAGTCCGGCGCGGAAATCTTCCATTGTCTGTCCGACATACTGAAGATACTGATCCAGTTCGATTCCCTGCTGCTTCATACGGGTTGTCTGCTCATCCACTAACTGGTCAACTTCAGAATCGACCATGCAGTCAGGAACTTCAACATTCGAATTATCGCTGACTACTTTCACAACGGCATTCTGGAAATCTGCTTCCGCATGGCTCTTGGCCTGCTCCTGCTTCTTCGCGAGAATATCCGCTTTATATTCGTCAAGCGTGTCAAATTCACTGACATCCTTAGCAAATTCATCATCCAGAACGGGGAATTCTTTTGTCTTGACTGCATGGATTTTGATTTGGAAAGTAACTTCCTGACCCTTTAAATCTTCGCTGTGGTATTCAACCGGAAAAGTAACGGTAATAGGAAATTCTTCATCCACGGAATGGCCGACAATCTGCTCTTCAAATCCCGGTATGAAACTGGAAGAACCGATCTTTAAATCGTACCCTTCTGCTTTGCCGCCGTCAAATGCAACACCGTTAAGGAATCCCTCATAGTCAATGGTCACGGTATCATCCGTGGCTGCAGGACGGTCCGCAACCGGAACCAGTCTTGAATTACGCTCAAGAACACGTTCAAGTTCTTTCTGAACATCTTCTTCACCGGCATCGTGGAAATGGAAAGGTACTTCAACACCCAGATAAACGCCCAATGTAACGGTTGGTTTCTCCGTCACGGTAATTGAAAACGTAAGACCCTTATCTGCGCCGATATCGAGGATCTCGAGATCCGGTTTCGAAACAACTTTCAAGTCATATTCCTTAACAGCTTCCGTATAGGCGGGGTTCACTGCAAAATCAATCGCATCATCATAAAATACGCCTTCGCCATAGTATTGTTTTACCATGTGATACGGCGCCTTGCCTTTTCTGAATCCGGGAATCTGAAAACGGTTCTTATTTTTTTGAAAGGACTGCTGAATTGCAGCTGCAAAATCTTCTTTTGAAACATCAATGGTCAATACAACCACATTATTTTCTTTTCTCTCCATGTTAGAAGCCATATATATTCCTCCAAATCGCTTTCCGCACTAAATTTACCGAATAGTGATTGTATCATAGTGAGTGCAGTGCGTAAAGCAAATCACTGGATTTCTTATCTATTTGTAACGGTTATCTGAACGCTTTCGAGAACATCCAGCGTTTTTTGATTAATCTGCGGATCAAAGCTCGTCGTGCACGCTGCGTCCACGGTAATCAGCGCTTCAGGAAGTGCGGTCTTCGCCAGAATGGCATTCGACAGCACACACATGTTGCTTACAAGACCCACAAGTTCAATGCTGTCGAATTCGTTCTCTCTCATGTAGAAGAAAAGACGGTCGGAGCCAAATGTTCCTTTTTCAAACATCTGACATCCTTCAGACAGCTGCAGTACACGACCGTAAAGATCATGCCCTTTTGTCCCCTTGATACAGTGAATCACCGGTAGATTTCGGCCCTCCTGCGTCTTATCATATAAAGCGTCATGTGTATCCAGTGTGAAAACAACTTTTTGCCCGTCGTTTTTATACTGCGTGATTTTTTCGCAGATAGCATCCTCCAATTTGACGGCGTCAGGAAACCCGAGACTGCCATCCACAAAATCGTTTTGAAAATCCACGACAACAAGTAGCTTTCTCATTTTCCCGCCTCCGGATAACTTTCTGCAATTATTTCATTATACATAATGCGATGCAAAAAAGGGATCTCTTTTTTGTGTAATTCAACTTCGGACAATATCTGATAGAATAATGGAGAAGTATGGCAGACCTACCCTTTCGCACTTTCTCAAAGGAGGGGAATATGGATCGCTTTTTGCCCTTTTCATTGCCGGACGGTCTTCAGCTTGGATGTGCAACCGCCGCAACGCAGATTGAAGGCGGCGACAGGAACAATTCCTGGTATGCATGGTCTCAGATTCCGGGACATGTGCGTGACGGGTCGTCCCCTTTTCGCGCCAATCAGCACTGGACCCTCTTCGAGGAAGATCTGCGTCTCATGTCGGATATGGGAATCAAACAATATCGCCTGGGTATCGAGTGGAGCAGAATCGAACCGTCCGAAGGTGTTTTTGACGATGAATCAATGGAACATTACCGCAGCGAAATCATCCGGATGCAGTCCTACGGCATACAGCCGCTTATAACGCTTCATCATTTTTCCAATCCAATCTGGTTTGAGGAGAAAGGCGCTTTTGAGAACAAGTCGTGTATTCCCGTTTTCCGGAGATATTCGGCATATGTCGTGAATCATTTGAAGGATCTTTGTACCGATTATGTGACGATAAACGAACCCAATGTGTATGCCGTTGCAGGATACCTGTACGCGATGTGGCCGCCCGGAAAGAAATCATTCTTTACATATCTTCGCGTCATGAAGTACATGAGTCTTTGTCATCTTCATGCCTATAGGGACATCCACGCGGTTTACGGCACTCAGCCTGTTCGAGTCGGCTTCGCAAATCATATGCGCGTGTTTGCTCCGGCCGGAAAGAATCCGCTGGATGCAGCCGCCGCGCGTTTTATGGCATATGTATTTCAGGATGCCATTACAAAGTCCATGTCAACAGGCTGTCTTTCTCCGATTTTCGGCTTGGGCCGGCCGTTGGGAAAAGGACGTTTTTACGACTATATCGGAATCAATTACTATTCACGCAGCTTTATTCACAACTTTTCGGAGATTTCTCTTCCCGGCCATCCCAAAAATGATCTCGGGTGGGACATTTATCCGGAAGGTCTGTCCTTTCTGTGCAAAAAGTTCTACCAGAAATACCATGCGCCTATTTGGATCACAGAAAACGGAACGTGTGATAAAGAAGATACTTTCCGCTCCGCTTTCATCTACGATCATCTCAAACAGATCGCAGATGAAGAACTTCCGGTTGAGCGTTATTATCATTGGACGTTTATTGATAACTTCGAATGGGCCGAAGGCGAAGACGCACCTTTTGGCCTTGTTTCGTGCAATTTTGAGACACAGGAGAGAAAAGTCCGCAGAAGCGGCACCTTTTACAGCGAACTCATCCGTCAAAGGAAAGTCACATCTGAAATGATTGAGAAATATCTCCGTGGAACGTCGTACGGTAATCATGCATGAGCAACAAAGAAGAACCCTGAAACAAATGTCTCAGGGTTCTTCTCTTGTGGTGCGCCCGACAGAAATCGAATCCACAACCTTCTGATCCGTAGTCAGACGCTCTATCCAGTTGAGCTACGGGCGCATGTCGCTGCACAAATAAATTCGTGCAGCAGGTTGTATTTTATTCCAGAAGGGCATTCTTGTCAATCAATTCCGAAAGAATATCATGTGATTCATGTGATTATTACGTGACTTGCCGCAATGTTCAAAGATTTGAAAACAATGATGCTTCTTTTTGCCTTCCTGCCGCTGATGAATCTATCTTTCTTCCGGAAATTATGTGAAACTGATCGTAACGACGCTTGTCATGAGATTGAAGATCGGCGGTTGCCGTCTTTTATCTGAAACAGCTGCACGATACGGAGGTGCATGTATGGCAAAAATTTATCTGGCCGGGGGATGTTTCTGGGGACTTGAAAAATATCTGCAGGGAATTCGCGGCGTCACGTCGACGCAGGTGGGATATGCCAACGGGAATACGCCGCATCCATCATATGAAGATGTCTGTTATCGAAATACCGGACATGCAGAAACCGTGAAAGTGTACTATGATCCAACTGTGATTTCTCTGGGCTTTCTGCTGAACCTATATTTTGATGCAATCGACCCGACCGCAGTCAATCGCCAGGGCGGCGATCTAGGCACGCAATACCGTTCCGGAATCTATTTTACGAACCCTGAAGATTTGCCCGTCATCGAAAAGGAACTCACAGCCCTGCAGTTAAAAACAGTCGGGATAATCGCGGTCGAAGTAAAATCCCTTGAGAACTTCTTTCCTGCGGAAGAGTATCACCAGAAATATTTAGATAAAAATCCCGGCGGCTACTGTCATATCGGTCGATCTGCATTCCAAAAAGCGGCATCTGCAGTGGTGGATCCCGCCGGAATTCAGCTCCCGGATCAGCAGATTCTTAAGCAATCTCTGAGTCCCGAGCAATATGACGTCACGCAAAACCATGCGACAGAACCTCCATTCAAGAATGAATTCTGGAATCATTTCGAACCTGGAATTTATGTGGATATAACCACGGGCGAGCCGCTCTTCGCATCTTCGGACAAATTCGAATCCGGCTGCGGCTGGCCAAGTTTCTCCAAGCCGATCGATCCGAATGTTGTCAAGGATAAGCGGGATGCTTCGCACGGTATGATACGCACGGAGGTTCTCAGTCGAGTGGGGAATGCTCATCTCGGCCATGTTTTCGAAGACGGACCCGTGAAATCAGGCGGTTTGCGATATTGTATCAACAGCGCATCCCTGCGATTTATTTCGGAAGCAGATATGGAAAAAGAAGGATATGGCTATCTGACGGATCAAATCAAATAGAATCGGAGAGAAACTTTTCATGAGAAAATACCTTTTTGTAGGCATTGGCGCCTTTGCCGGCGCAATAACCAGACATTGGATTCTGTCTTCCCAATTATTTGATTCTACGGGTTCTTTTCCTGTAAAAACATGGCTAATTAATGTACTGGGAAGTTTTCTTCTTACATTCATTCTGACGCTGACACTTTACAAAATCCATCTCGATATCGACGTACGACACGGAATGACGGCCGGATTTCTCGGCGCTTTTACCACGTTTTCCACATTTTCCAAAGAAATCGCCGGGATGCTTCATGCCGGCAACTATTTGTATGCTCTGTCATATGTATCGGCTTCCGTAATTTTCGGATTACTGGCGGCCTATCTGGGCTTTTTACTGGCAGAATTTGCCGGCGGACGTTTCTTTACCCGAAATGAAATCGCGGATGATATTGAAGTCATGGAGGAGGATCTCGAGTAATGGATATTCTTCTTGTAGGCATAGGCGGCACGCTGGGGGGAATGCTTCGTGTATTTCTGGGAAAATGGATCACCGACAGAACAAATCACGAATTCCCTGCAGCAACCTTTCTTATCAACGTCTCCGGCTCCATTTTGCTGGGATTCCTATCCGCCATTCACATGGACAGTCGTGTATATTTGCTGGCAGGAGAGGGTTTTCTGGGCGCATATACCACCTTTTCGACATTTATGTTCGAAGGATTCACACTCGTCCGTTTTCACAAAAAAGTCAGTGCTCTGCTTTATATTGCGGCGAGTGTTCTTCTGGGGATCGCCGGATTCATATTGGGCTATGCTGCAGGTGCACTAATAAAAATGTGACACCCGCTATCGGATGATCTCCGGACTATTCTGTGCATGCATTCTATGGTATCGTGATAAAAGACCTAAGACAGGAGAATGCAGACCGATGATCAACAAAAACGAAAACGAAAACAGACTGGTCTATCCGGGACTCTATAACGCGCGGGATTTAGGCGGTTTCATGACCGCATCCGGAAAATGGACCGCCTTTCATCGATTTATACGATCTGACGAACCTTCGGCTCTGACCGCAAAAGATTTGGATATGCTGCTTACGTATCCGATCCGGACTGTGATTGATCTCCGGTCCGAGGGAGAAATCCAACGAAAACGCAATCCTTTCAAATCCCATTCTGATATTCTTTTTACGAATATTTCCTTATTTGATGCCGATCCGGATAATGAAAATGATCCGACAGTACAGGTTGCAATCCGTCATTCACTCGGAGAGCTGTACATTCATCTTCTGAAGACAAGACAGCCGCAAATCGCCGAAGTGTTTCGATTTATCCTGCGGGCTCCCGATGGAGCGATTCTTTTCCACTGCACCCTCGGGAAAGACCGCACGGGCATTGTCGCGGCACTCCTGCTGTCACTTGTTCAAGTAAGTCATGAAGATATTATCAACAACTATGCGGTTACATATGATTTTATCCGGTCCATCGTCGATCCTAAAATCGCGCTTATGCCTCCGGAAACACAGCACATCCTAGAATCTGATGCTGAAAACATGAAACTATTCCTGCAATACCTGGATGATTCTTTCGAAGGCTCTGCGCTCCATTATCTTACATCCATTGGCTTTTCCGACCAGGAAATACAGGAACTGCAAACCCGAATCCTTGCATGACGTAAATTACGTGTTGGCCATCTCGAGCTTCACCCCGGAGATAATGCTTGGATTATCAACAGAGAATTCGAATGACATCTCATATTTCTGATCATCAACAGTGGTCGAAATCAAGTAGTCCGTCTGATCCGCAAATGGATACACCATGAGAAGATCATTTCGTGTCATGCCGGCATGAATATTTTCATCCAGATAGAAATCCTGATTGGACGCTCTGAGTCGGATTCTTATGATTTGACCATCCCATGAGCCGTCATCGTATACATTGCCTCGAATGGTGATGGATGCCGATGAGTACGAGAGGACGATGTATCTGACTTGCTCGGGTCCTTCAGCCGGTGTCGGTGTAACCGGCCCCGTGCCGATTACGGGAGATCCGGAAACCGCCGGATCCGCCGCGAGGGTCATCAATTCACCCTTGAGCATGATGATCGGGTCGCCGAAAAGCCCCTGAAACTGTTTGGAGTCGGCCCGGTCACCGATTCGAATAGCTTTTGCGCCTTGATAATACAGGTAAAAGTCTTTCGATGAAAGCGGATCGCTTACACTGTCTTTTATTGTTATGTTGTTAAGAGAATCCCGGACAAACCGCACTACCTTCGTTTGCGAGCTGAGTGTAATTTCATTTAGAACTTCCGGCTGGAGATATGTCAGCTGAGAAACATCAAAACTGAGAATCTGATAATCCGCAAATGCTGATTTGACATTCACATGATAGAATTTTCCAAGTTCTTTCGCCTTAAACTGAATAACCGCATCCGAAAAAGCTTCATTCAGCGGTACCTGACTGCGATTGATCATGGATGCAACCGCTTCTTCATTTTGTTCTTCCAATGCCTGAAAATACAAGGCTGAAAAATCATAGATATCCATACAGGCTTGCACCCATGTTTGAGATAAGTATGGTGTGCCGTTTTCATCCGCCTGAATATATATATAGACCGGCTGCACCAATGTCAATTCCGAAACATACGTCAGTTCAACCGGAATGGATGCTTCAACAACATCTTCATATTTGTGTGAATTCTGCGCAATTTGATCCAGCAAGACTTTTTTACCCTGATCAGATACGATTCGAAATGTCTTGATGACTCCCTGCTGGTTCTGAAAACGAGTCAAAGCCGTAATGTATTCCCCAAATAAAGCAACAGAAATACCGTCCAACTGTTTGGAAGGAATCGAATTGTATACGGATTCAATCTTTGAAGTATCAGAAAGGCATGTCACCAATTCCCGCACAAGCGATTGTTGATCCAGTGTCCTGGTATGTGTGTCAATTACCTTTCCCCCTCCATTCCCGTCCGATGCATTGGCATCCCAGGGAAAAGTACAGGAACTCGTCAGAAAAATAATGGAAAGTATAATGGAAAGCAGCGCAGCCGGCCGAACGTGCCAAAACACACGGAAGGAACTTGGTTCCGTCTGTATGCGGGCAAATGTCCGGAATGTGCTGAACTGCAACATGCTGACTCCTTTACTTCTTCTCTTGGGCCGACGACCTTTGTCTTTGCGCTTCGAATACGACAATTCCTGCTGCAACAGCCGCATTCAGACTGTTAACTCGTCCCGCCATGGGAATAGAAAGAAGAAAATCGCATTTCTCGCGAATGTTCTTATTCATACCCTCACCTTCACTGCCAATGACAATTAAGAGCGGTCCTTTAAAGTCGGCTTTGTTATAGGGGGTCGTTCCTTCTGCATCGGTACCGGCAACCCAGAACCCGTCGTCTTTCAATTCACTGATCGTCTGCGACAGGTTATTTACCCTGGCGACAGGAACATATTCAATCGCTCCGGCTGATGCCTTTGCAACCAGGGAATCCAGTCCAATGGAGCGATGCTTCGGGATGATGACGCCGTGAATTCCGGCCGCATCCGCAATGCGAAGAATCGATCCGAGATTATATGCATCTTTGAGTTCATCAAGCATAAGGAGAAACGGGACCTCTCCCTTTTCTCTCGCTCGAAGAATAATCTGATCCAGATCTTCATAATCATGACTGGCTACCTGTGCGATGACACCCTGATGATTATGTGTTTCCGACATCTGATCCAAGGATAATCGAGGCACTTCCAAAATCAGAACATGTTGTTCTTTGGCTAAAGTCAAAATGCGCGCGACCGTAGGATCGATCCGGCCGCCGTCCAGCTTAGCAACCCACAACTTATTCATTGTGCGTCCTGCACGCAATGCCTCAAGAACGGGGTTGCGCCCCTCGAGACGGTCTGCGGAAGCCACCGGCTCGGATATCTCATTAGGCACAGCTGCGGACTTCATATCTTCTTGCGGTATATTGCGAAACTCATCGAAATGAGGCGTCTGCAAATCCTGTATTCGCGAATCAGCCTGATTCAACATCGGCCGATCCGATCTGCCGGGCTCTGCCCTTTTCTCATATGCACGGACCGGTCTGCGGCTGTCGGCTGAATTCGATACCGGACGCCCGGGCTTACGGAATTCGGGCTTTTTCTCAAATGACCGTGCCGGTAAACGCGAATCTTTCGGGTTCGAAACGGGTCTTTCGGTCCTGCGTGTCTCCGGACTATTCTCGAGAGACCGGGCCGGTCTACGAGGATCCGCCGCGTTCATCCCGGGTCGATCGAAGCTGCGTGCATCTGTTTTGGGTCGATCCGACTTGGGTCGATTCGACTTTTGAGCTTTTTCCGCTAAGTTTTTTCCTGTTTCGGAGGATTTCTTGAAATATTTTTTGCTTTTATCATCCATGAACTTCTATTTCCCCTTTTTCCAATGCACTCTCAATGGTTAGAATTCTCAGCAATATGTGGTCCAAACGTTCATTCTGGTCCGTCAAGTAAAGATATCCGATAACAGCTTCCAACCCTGTCGCATATTTGTAGTCGGACGGGCTGGCGTTTTTTGCCATGCTGACCGGATTACTGTTCTTAGCTCTGCGAAAAACCATTGTCTCCTCTTCCGTCAGTTCCGGCAGCAGCACACGGACTGCATTTGCCTGCGCCTGCGCTCTCACATGCATGATCGCCTGCTTGTGAAGCGTCCCCGATTTTGAGATCTTGCGCGAAGCGACATGCAGTCGAATGTACAGTTCAAAAACCGCGTCTCCGACATATGCCAAAACGGATGTTGAAACCTCTCTGATGTCTCCGTTAATTACAGGAATGATCATATCTTCGTTACCTGAGGTCCCTGCGCCGTATCTTTGATCTGGTATCCGAGAGCCGTAACCTTGTTGCGGATCTCATCGGACAAAGCGAAATTCTTGTCTTTCTTTGCCTGGGTCCGCTGCAAAACCAGCTGCATGACATCGGCAGGTATTTCATTGGCTTTTTCCGTATTCCCGTCTGCAGAAATGCCCAGCACCCGGCACAGTTCAAGTATCTTGTCCGCTGCCCGCAGCAGAAGTTCCGACGATACTCCCGGATTTATGCAGGCGGTGTTGGCGACCCGAACCAGTTCAAAGATAGCCGTTACGGCATCGGCCGAGTTCAGATCATCGTCCATCGCACGGATGAAATCGCACCGGGATGTTTCCATCGCCGCAAGAAGCGCATCGGATGCGTCGCTGTCAGTGCTGCATCCAGCCCGGTCCTGACTGCCTCCGACAAACCGGAGGTTGGTGACGGAATTTGAAATGCGTTCCAAGCCATTTTTGGCAGCCTGAAGAAGTTCGGAAGAAAAATTGATCGGCATACGATAGTGACCGGACAGAATGAAGAATCGAATCACATCATAGTCATATTCTTTAACAATGTCCCGCACAGTGAAAAAATTCC
>JADGQQ010000086.1 GCA_017881645.1 Clostridia bacterium | reverse complement strand
TCAAACAACATATCAATTCTAGGCGTGAACAAACTCGAATCTTCTTTGGAAGACGCATTTATGAAGTTAACCGGGGGAGGGCTTACCATTGAATAAGATTTTTGCACTCTACAAGAATGAACTCATCAAGATTTCCAGGAAGGGCAGCGTATTCATCATTCTGATTATTATGATCGTTGGTGTTTTTACCATGGGCGGACTTTTCAAGTACATCGGGTCGATGGGTAATCAGATGTACAGTTCGATCGACAACGGATCGATGGATGAATGGAATAAGCAGGACACGCAGAGCCAGATTGCCAACTTTGAAGGTTCTCTGCAGGAAAACCAGACACAGTTGGACAACCTGTCCGATACGCCGGACAATCAAATGCAGCGAGCATCTCTCGAAGAGGAGAAGAGCTATTTAACTGACCAGATCGACATATACAAGCTCGCCCTGGATAACAAAATTTATCTGAACAGCACGTATACCTATCTTACGATGATGCTGAATGAGATCCCCGGGATCAAAAGTGAAATCCGCTCACTGGAGCAGATTCCCGAGAACCAGAGGGATGCAGGCTGGCAAGCGGCAATAGACAGCAAGAACCAGCTGATTTCCGATTATATGAGTATCGTTGACAGCAGAAAATTCGAGAATTATGTAGCTGTATCCAATCAGGCCATCGAGGCAGACGCAACGTTGTCCGCAAGTGAGAAGCAATTGCAGGTTGAGAACAATCAGCTCTGGCTGCAGCTCGATCCAAGCGGAGGAACGGAGAACCAGCAGGATTCCAATACCGTTTTTAATGCGCTGCAGGTTGTTGAGAATATCAAGAGATCGATTAACGACAATCTCGACTATACGAATATGCAGGGCGCAAGACCGATGAGTCCGGACGAACTGGATGCGATGAAGAATAAATTGAGCGTTATTGAATACAAAATCGCACATAACAGTCTGGGGATTGATACCAAATCAGCCAACCGCGATGCCGGAGTGAGTGCGATCTTCGGATTCGGAACCTTTATGATCGTTATGCTGGCGCTCATTCTTGCGGGTGGATCTATTTCACAGGAAATATCCACGGGTTCCATCAAATCCCTGATCATCGCCCCTGTTAAAAGATGGAAAATCTATACGGCCAAGATGGCGTCGCTGGTTACCGTCAATTTGGTGGCTTTGCTGCTGCTGTTCGGTTTCGGGATGCTGTCCTTCGGATTATTTTTCGGATTTTCCGGGAATATTCCATATGTCTCCGCAAGTCACCAGGTAGTGACGGCAATTCCTTTTTCCCTCTACCAGCTCGCTTCTCTTCTGGTGGGGTTTCTGGATATTCTTGTCTATATGACCTTTGCCTTTATGCTGTCCGTGCTTACACGCAATACGGCTGCGGCCGTCGGCGTCTCGGTTGCCGGGTATTTTGGAGGCAGTATTGCACAGCAAGTTCTTGCCACTCTTTCGAATTACGAGCCGCTGAAGTTCCTTCCGTTTGCGAACATGAACCTGCAGAGCCGCTTCTTTCCGTTCGGCAATCTGATGCAGTCACTTATGTCGGGAGGCTACAGTATGGGCGGGTCGTTTATTTATCCCAAGCTTGCCTTCTCGCTGATTTATCTGGCCGTACTCTTCTTCTGCATGGGATATATTTCGATGGACTCTTTTAACCGGAGAGATATTAAGTAAGGACCTTTACGGACATTCGAAAAATACACATATGCGAGAGCGCTTCTCTTCAAAAGGAGCACTCTTTTTCCATCAGTAAAGGGCCCGCATCTTGACAAAAACCGGCGGATGCGGGAAAATAGGTCGTACGTACGACCGAACAAACGGAGGTACACAAATGCGCACAAAAAAAACAATCGTCAATCCCTCCCGGAAAATCCTCTCGACAGCCATTGCATGTCTGTCAGAAAAAGGATATGCCAACGTGTCCATGCGCGATATTGCCAGCGAATCCGGTGTCGCTCTCAGCCAGCTGACATACTATTTTAAGAACAAAGAAGGACTTTTCACGGAAGTCATCCATGAGATGATGGCCCAATATCTGCAGGAAATGGAAGATACGATGAAATCGGCGGTGGGTGCAAAAGCAAAGACGGCCTCGCTCATTTCGTACTTCAAGGATCTTGTTAAAGAGAAGCCCAAACTTTTGCGTCTTTTTATTGATTTTACAGCGCAGTCTCTTTGGGTTCCGTCTTTTCGCGAGCAGGTGGATCATCTGTTTTGCCGGCTAACGGAGATGATTGAGGAGAATATTCTTAAGGATACGGAGATGTCGGCAAATCTGGACGGCTATTCCTCCGCCTCCATTGCACGATACATCCTCGGCGCGCTCTATGGCACGTCCATCCAGATTATGCTGGGATCAGATAAGACAAGCGCATTCGAATCTTTTCAACTGACGGACAGCCTGTTTGCAGCACGGGAGTTATAGAGATGGGAAGAACATCGACACATTACGGTGAGGAACCATTTGCCGCGAAATACAAGGATTATCTGGACTGTGTATCAGATTTGCTTGCGAACGATCTCGTGCGTTCCATGGGAAAATACCCGCATCACAGTGTGATGAACTGTCTGGAACATTGCGTGAACGTGTCTTATGTCAGTTACCGGATATGCCGGAGACTGCGGTTAGACGCCCGTTCCGCTGCGCGCGGGGGACTCCTTCATGACTTTTTTCTATATGACTGGCACGTGACACAACTTGAACAGGGGCTTCACGGGTTTCACCACGCGAAACTCGCTCTGCAGAACGCGACTGCGCATTTTGATCTGAATGATCTGGAGAAGGACATTATCCGGAAACACATGTGGCCGTTGAATATAACACCGCCCAGATACCGGGAGTCTTTTGTCGTGGTCATTGCGGATAAGTACTGTACAATCATCGAGGTCTTGAAAATCGGGGAAAGAAAACGCATAAGCAGACTGCAAAGAATGCTCGCATAATCACAGACGGAGGGGTTGCATGGTTCTGGTAGATTTGTTTCTCTGGCTCATCACATATAGTTTTTTGGGATGGGCTTACGAGTCCGTGCTGCGCTCGGTACTCAAAAAACGGCTGGTGAACAGCGGATTCCTGACGGGTCCGATCTGTCCGATCTATGGATTCGGAGCATTGTCCGTGATTCTGGTACTGTACCAAAGAGTCGATAATATCGCGCTGATTTTCCTGTTCAGCATGATTTTAACAAGTGCGATTGAGTACATCACTGCGGTTCTTCTCGAAAAACTATTCCATGCGAAGTGGTGGGACTACTCCCAATTGCGCTTCAATTTTCAGGGCAGAGTCAGTCTGGAGGGGACGGTCGTCTTCGGGGCGCTTTCCGTGCTGTTGATCAAGTTTGTACATCCTTTTGTCAGCGGACATATCCACGCCGTATCCGATCGTGTGCAGATCGGGATTGCAGGCATAATTTTCATCACGCTGCTTTTTGATGTCTACATGAATGTCCGCAGTCTTGTGCATCTGAACGTGCGGCTCGCGGAAATTCAGACGGCTTTCAATAGCTTTCTGGAGCAATATTCGAAGAAGTCCGACGAACTCAAAACAGCCCTTTTTGAGAAATTTGAAGAGAGTGAATTCTACAATGAACGGATCAAAAAATTGTTCCGCCTGAACCGGCTGCACGGCAGACGGCTGGCTCTGGCATTTCCGAAATTTACACATCTCAAATATGACGACGTATGGCAGAGACTAAAGACGATTCTTCTCGATGTCGCAAAAAAGGAATAATGACAGGGGGGAGCCATGCACATGAAGTTACCGAAAGCGATTTTACTGGACTTGGACGATACCATTACAGCTTTTGACGATGTCTCAGAGAGGATCTGGGAAAAAGTCAGCCGTGACTTTGCGGACATGTACGGGACACCGTTTGACAGCCATGAACTCCTGGCGAAAATTCACGAGAAAGGCGCCTGGTATTGGAGTGATCCGCAACGTCATAAATCCGGCCGGTCGAATCTGCCGGAAGCACGAAGAGTGATCATGAAGATGGTTCTGCAGGAGTTGGGAATCCCCGCCGAAGACAAGGCCTTTGCACTCGCTGATGCATATAGCGTGCAGCATGATGCAGCCATCCGCCTGATGGACGGCGCAAAGGAGGCGCTGGAACGATTTGCATCCATGGGGATTCGCATGTCGGTAATAACGAATGGCAGCCCGGAAACGCAATGGAGAAAAATCAATCGATTTGGACTGAGCGGATTTTTTGAATGTGTGATTATCGATGAAGAGGTCGGCGTCAGCAAACCGGATCCCCGTATTTTCGCATTGGCGCTGGAAAAGCTTTCGCTGCCGGCAGAAGATGTCTGGATGGTCGGAGACAATTTGCTCTGGGATGTCGAAGGCGCGCAGAGAACGGGTATTTTTGCCGTATGGAATGACTACAGGCAAAAAGGACTTCCGGAAGATTCTACGGTACAACCGGATCTGACCGTTACCTCGATTTTTGAATTATCACAGATAATCGGAAAGCGCGAGGCCCGGTATGACGTCATTCTCATGGATGCCGACAATACGCTTTTTGATTACAGCAAAGCGGAAGCGACTGCTCTCGACAGGACATTTTTCCATTACGGATATGAGTATTCCGACACGGTCGGCAACGCATACCGCGAGATCAATAAGAAGCTCTGGAAACAATTGGAAGGAAGTCTGATATCGATTACGGAGCTGCAGTATCAGCGGTTTTTCCGTTTGTTCACGCTCCTCGGCATAGAGGAAGATCCAACCGAATTCAATCTGCATTATCTGGATGAACTTGCGGACTGTTCACAGCTCGTTGACGGTGCGGAGGATATCTGCAGACTGCTGCAGCGGCACTGCAGACTTGCGATTGTGACAAACGGCGTCTCGAAAACACAGCACCGGAGAATCGATCAGTCTTCCATTAAGGACTGTTTCGAAGCGATTTTCGTATCCGGGGATATCGGATGCCAGAAGCCGCAGAAGGGATTTTTCGATGTCGTTTTCGCCGATCTCAACATCCCGGATCCCGATCGCGTGCTGATCGTGGGAGACTCTCTCGCATCGGACATCCTTGGAGGGAATAACGCCGGAATTGCAGCGTGCTGGTACAATCCGAACGGCGTGCAAAATGAAACGACGGTCGTTGCGGACTATGGAATTCAATCCCTCTATGAATTGAACGACGTTGTTTTTCCCGAGGGGGCCGGAGGCTTCCGGGGAACGCAGTTTCGGACATCTTGAAGTATCATATTGAGTGCCATATAATGATGCTATAAAGAAGGTGGTAATATGTATTGTCCGAATTGCGGCACCAAAGTCATTAACGACGAAGAAATCTGCACCCAGTGCGGCCATTCGCTCAGGATCACGATTGTTGAAAGAGCGAACCCTTTGCCTGACGCACCCGGGATGCTGATCGCATCCATTCATTTGGAGAATGATGGTAAAAACCATGAGCCCTGGATCCTGTGGATAGGACCCGAAAAGAGCGCGCTGATCTCCATTCCACACAATCAGAATATGAGTTCCGAATATGGCGATGTACCGCGGGCCGGGGACGCAGCGCATGTTTACCACAGCTATGCGCAGGCTCTGCAGGCGTACCCGCTTCAGCAGATTCTTCGCGCCCATCCCGGGAGCGTCCATTTTGATACTGCGCAGATTCGATTGGAAATGTATGTCACTTTTCCATCGGATTTTGACCGGATTGATGACTACGAGAGGTTCATTTTATATACGCCTGCCGGAGAATTCCGTGCCGGGTTTGAACGGGGAACTTATCTGGACTATGTGAAAAAGATGCTCGACAAAATTCTTGGCGAACGATTCATGATCAGTACCATGCAGAAATTCCCTGACGCGTAAGGTCCGTCCATTTGTTTCAGACTGCTGTCGAATCATACAAAGTCATCGTGCAGATGATTTTGTTTGAAATCCGAAGGCCGTCACACTATACTGATTGCATGTAGATTCTGATGCAAAGAGGGTGAATCCTGCACATGAATATTGTGATGACGCAGATCAGCAAATCTTTCGGGAAAACAGAAGTATTGCATGATATTACATTAACCGCGCGGGAGGGCGAAATTCTTTGTCTTCTCGGTCCTTCCGGCGCCGGGAAAACGACACTGATCCGACTGATCACCGGAGGCCTCCGTCCGGATACCGGAGAGATAACCATTAACGGCAGGAAGTTCCCCAATATGGAGGCGCTGCGAAGCATTGGATTTATGCCGCAGAACGACGCCGTATATTCGGATTTGTCAGGATATGACAATCTGCTGTTTTTCGGGCGCCTTTTCGGATTATCCGGAGTCGAGCTGCGGAACAAAGCGAATGACGCACTCTCATGGGTCGGGTTGGAAAAAGATAAGAAGAAGCTGGTTTCCCAGTATTCCGGCGGAATGAAAAAACGACTCTCCCTTGCGGTCACTTTAATGCATAATCCATCCATTCTGCTTTTAGACGAACCGACGGTCGGCATCGACCCGGTCCTGCGCAAATCGATCTGGGACCGGTTTGAGGCGCTTCGGCTTGAGGGAAAAACCATCATTGTGTCGACCCATGTTATGGATGAGGCAGTACGCTGCCAGAGGGCGGTGCTCCTGTACGAAGGCCGCATGATCGAAAATGATACGACCGGGAATCTGCTTGCGAAGACCGCAGGCGGCAGTCTCGAAGAATTGTTTTTTACAGCGAATAAGGCAGGTGATGCCGTATGAAAGGTGTAATTATCCGTATTCTGCGGCAGATGGGAAATGACAGAAGAACGCTTGCACTTATGATTATTGCGCCGATTATTATTCTGACGCTGCTGTATCTGCTCCTTGGTGAAAGTTCGTATATCCCGAAGATTCTGGTCGCGAAGGATTTCCCGGCGGTGCTTCTGACGGAACTGAAAAAACAGGATGTCGAAGTATCTTTTCTGGATGAAGGCGCGGATGCTGACACGCTCCTCAAAGATAAGAAGGCCGATGCGATCATAACTACCGGGGCGGACGGGATGCAGATCCGGATGCTTGAATCAGGCAATTCAAAGGCGGCTCTCATTACGACCGCGCTAAAGAATGCATCTTCAGCCGTCAGCCCTCCGTCCTCCATGAACCTTACTTTTATTTACGGCAAAATCGACAGTACGGAATTCAACAGTCTGGGCTTTGTTCTGCTCGGCGTGCTGTCCTTCTTCTTTGTGTTCATTATTTCCGGCATTTCCTTTGTCCGCGAGCGCGAAACCGGGACTCTGGAGCGCCTGATGGCGACCCCGATCCGGCGTATTTCCGTCATCGGAGGCTATACGGTCGGATTCGGCATTCTTTCGGCCGTGCAGAGCGCACTTATGATTCTTTATAGCCGGTATGTCCTGGGTATGGAATTTGAAGGACCGGTCTGGCTCGCTGTTCTCATTATGGTGCTTCTTGCTTTTACAGCGGTTTCGATCGGGGCTTTCGTGTCCATTTTTGCGAATAATGAATTTCAGGTAATGCAGTTCATACCGTTGGTGGTCGTTCCGCAGATGTTTTTCTCGGGCCTGATTACACTGGACACACTTCCTTACGGTCTCGGGAATCTTGCCCGTTTCATGCCGATCTTTTACGGATGCGACGGTCTCGAAAAAGTTCTCATCCGCGGCTATGGAATCGGGAGTATCTGGCGGGATCTGTGCATGCTGCTTGCCTTCATTCTGTTCTTCTTTGTTCTGAATGTTCTTGCTCTGAAAAAGTACAGAAAACTCTAGAAATATCGGGAAGCCGGGAAACAATCGGGAAGAGGTCAAAATTATGATGTGGTCACTTAAAAAAGCATGGTACCGTATATTTCAGTTTTTCTTCTATGCTGCCTGCTATTTGCTGATCTGGCGAAAGCCGGAAATGATCACCGGGGCGGGAAGTCTTGAGCGGCTGCCGGACGCAGTTACATCACGGGGCCTCACACGCGTGCTTGTCGTCACGGACAAAGGGCTGATGTCGACCGGGATACCGGACCGGCTGCTGCTGGCTCTGGACAAGGCGAAAATTGCATATGCACTTTTTGACAGCGTGGAGGCCAACCCTTCGATCGATACGGTTGAAAGTGCCCGGGAAATGTATGTGGCCAACCGGTGTCAGGGGGTTATCGCCATCGGCGGAGGCTCGTCGATGGATACCGCAAAAGCGGCGGGTACGCGTATTGCCCGGCCCAAAAAATCCATTCAGAAAATGGGCGGGTTCCTGAAAGTCGGAAGAAAACTGCCGCCGCTCTTCATGGTTCCGACCACGGCCGGAACCGGCTCGGAAACGACGATCGTCGCGGTAGTCACAGACCGGAAGACACATCACAAATTTGCGATCAGCGATCTGCACCTGATCCCGCAAGTGGCGGTACTCGATCCGGAACTTACCATAGGCCTGCCGCCGTCCATTACAGCAGCGACCGGCATGGATGCGATGACGCATGCGGTGGAATCCTACATATGCCGCGGAGTACCGCGCTCGAGTGTCCGGCATGCGGAAGACGCGATTGCCCTTATTGTAAAGAACATTGAGAAGGCATACACGGACGGCAGCAATCTTGAGGCAAGGGAAAACATGCTCACGGCCGCTTTTTACGCTGGCGCCGCCTTCACCCGCGCAGGTCTGAACTATATACACCCGATCGCACATACGATGAGCGGACTGTATAACGAACCGCATGGCCGTGCGAATGCCGTCATTATGCCGTATGTGCTCGAATATTTCGGACCCTGCGTGCACAGGAAACTGGCGCGTCTCGCCGTCGTGGCCGGAATCGAAACGGCCGGAAAGAGCGACGCCGATGCGGCGGCTGCATTTATCGGTGAGATTCGCAGACTCAACCGTGCGATGAATATTCCGGAGACTTTTGATTTTATTAAGGCCGAGGACATTCCGAAGATCTGCGAGTGGGCGCTGCATGAAGCGAATCCTTTCTATCCGGTTCCGAGAATTTTCGATAAAGACGACATAAAAGCGATCGTAAGGATGATCATGCCGCACGCATAAAGGAGGAATCAGCCATGGATATTTCTGCTATTGTTCAAAAACAGAGAGATTATTTCTACACGGATGCGACAAAGAGTGTGAAATTTCGTATGGCTGCTCTGAAGAAGCTCCATAAAGCCATTTCCGAGAATGAACGCATGATTTTTGACGCGCTCAAAGCCGACTTGAATAAGAATGATTTTGAAGGATACATGTCCGAAGTGGGCATCGTACTGGAGGACTGCCGGTTTGCGATCCGGCATCTGCGCGGCTGGGCACGCCCGCGACATGCTCATACGCCGTTTGCCCAGTTTGCTTCCAGAAGCTTCGTTGTGAAGGATCCGTACGGCGTTGCCCTGATCATGTCACCCTGGAATTATCCCTTCCAGCTGACGCTGGCCCCTCTGGTCGGAGCCATCGCCGCCGGCAACTGCGCTATTATCAAGCCTTCCGCCTATTCACCCGCGACTTCGCAGGCCATAGCCGATCTTATTTCCGCTATTTTTCCGCCGGAATATATCAAGGTAATTCAGGGCGGCCGCGCAGAGAATGCAGCCCTCCTCGAGATGAAGTTCGACTACATTTTCTTTACCGGCAGTACGTCCGTCGGACATCTTGTGATGGAAAAAGCGTCGAAATATCTGACACCGGTCAGTCTGGAACTGGGCGGCAAGAGTCCGGCCATTGTCGACGAGACGGCGAATATCCGGCTGGCGGCCACGCGGATTGCATGGGGCAAATATCTCAACGCGGGACAGACCTGTGTCGCACCGGATTATGTTCTTGTTCACGAGAGTAAGAAAGAAGAACTGATCCATGAACTCCGCCGGGCCATCAAGGAGTTTTTCCCGGCCGGCGCACTGAAAGACGACAGCTACGTCCGCATCATCAATGAGAAACAGTTTGAACGTCTGATTACCTACCTTCCAAAAGAGAAGCCGGTCATCGGCGGCAAATACGACCGTGCCAAGCTTCGTATCGTTCCGACAGTGCTCGACAATGCAGCGTTTGACTCGCCGGTTATGCGCGAGGAGATTTTCGGGCCGATCCTTCCGTTGATTTCCTACACAAATATCGACGATGTCATCGCGATCCTCCGGGATAAGCCGAAATCCCTTGCGCTGTACCTTTTCACATCGAAAAAGGAGACCGAAAAGAAGATTCTCCGTTCTATCAGCTTCGGCGGCGGATGCATCAATGACACGATCATCCATCTCGCGACATCTCACATGGGCTTCGGCGGTGTAGGCGGCAGCGGCATGGGCGCGTATCACGGGAAACTGTCTTTTGACACGTTTACCCATCAGAAGAGCATCGTTGACAAGAAAACCTGGATCGACCTGCCCTTGCGGTATCGGCCGTATTCGAATTTCAAATTCAAACTGATACGGATGTTTCTGAAATAGAAACCGCCGCAGACTCGATTCGCAAAAGATAGGAGATCACTTGCACACACGTCCGATTGTTGTGGGCTGCGGCCCGGCCGGGATATTTGCAGCGCTCGTGCTTGCGCAGGCCGGACTGCGTCCGATTCTGCTCGAGCGCGGAAACGACGTCGACAGCCGCCGGCAAAGGGTTCTCGATTTCTGGAAAACGGGGGTTCTCGACACCTGCACCAACGTGCAGTTCGGCGAGGGCGGCGCGGGGACTTTCTCGGACGGCAAGCTCAAGATCGGCAAAAGGGATCCCTACAAAGTTAAAGTGCTCACTGAGCTGGCCGCAGCCGGTGCTCCGGAAGAGATTCTGCATATCGGGAAGCCGCATATCGGCACGGACCGTCTGCACGATACAGTCAAGAACCTGCGCAGAAAAATCATCGGCCTTGGCGGGGAAGTCCGGTTTCAGACGACCGTTACGGACATCCTTCGCAGCGGAGGTCGGGTAACCGGTGTTAGCTGTATCGAAAATGGACAGTACACGGAGATTCCCGCTGAGAACGTGATTCTCGCCATTGGCAACAGCGCGCGCGATACGTTTGAGCAGCTGCTGCAAAGCGGCGTACATATGGAACAGAGGCCTTTTGCGGTAGGCGTCCGCATCGAGCATCCGCAGGAGCTGATCAACCGCATCCAATACGGCAAAATGAACGGGCCTCCGCCTCCGACAGCGGCGGACTACAAAATGGTGGTTCACCTGCCCAACGGCAGGGGCATCTATACTTTCTGCATGTGTCCCGGCGGTTCGGTCGTCGCGGCAGCATCCGAAGAGAACGCCGTTGTAACGAACGGCATGAGCGCATACCGGCGCGACGGAAGAAACGCCAACAGTGCGCTCCTGATTACCGTCGATGCAAAAGACACCGGCAGCGATCACCCTCTGGCCGGCATTGCTTTCCAGCGAAAAATCGAAGCTGCAGCATACACAGCCGGCGGCGGCGGATACAAAGCGCCCGTCCAACGGCTGGAGGATTTCCTTGCGAATAACGACACGACGGCTTTCGGAGACGTCGTTCCGACCTATCGGCCCGGCACCGGGTTCGCCCGTGTGGAATCGTATCTGCCGGCGGACATTTCGGATTCCCTTCGACAGGCGCTGGTCGAAATGGGTGAGTGGATGCCCGGATACTCCTATCCGGATGCAGTTCTGACAGGCGCCGAGACCCGCAGCTCCTCCCCCGTACGCATCACGCGAGGGGAACTGCTCGAAGCGATCGGAATCAAGGGGCTATATCCCTGCGGCGAAGGCGCCGGATACTCCGGCGGCATCGTGTCGGCGGCCGTCGACGGTATGCGATGCGCGGAGCGGATCATGGGGCGTTCGTTTGATGATGTCAAAAACGAACGCTGAGCTACGAATTCTGCAACAGGAAGACGAAACAGCCCGTTTTTCAGCATTTTTTGTGTGATATGCCCTACCCGAAAAAGCACGCAGAACACGCCAAATAAGGTACAATAGATCGGCACTTCGATTTTATTGAGCCAATTATCAGCGCGAAACGCGCAGACCGATAGGAGATCCATGACAGAAATTAACCTCGAGGCCATGACACATGGCGGCAAACTTCACGCAGATGATGTGTTCTCTGCAGCTTTCCTGCGGATTATGAACCCGGATATTCGCATTTTACGGACGTTTGAAGTTCCCGACGATTTTGCGGGGATTGTTTTTGATATTGGATTCGGAAGATTCGACCACCACCAGGAGTCGGCAGAAGTGCGTGTGAACGGTGTTCC
>JADGQQ010000085.1 GCA_017881645.1 Clostridia bacterium | reverse complement strand
ATGTGTGTTTCCGTGAGGAATACCGCTGCCTCTTTTGCCGATATGACTTTACCGTCCCAGAATATATTCTGGAGCGACGGCGAGCCGCCGTGAAGATTATTGGATCCGTCATTTTTCGGAAGATGAAATGTCTTTTCGCCGATGGAAAATTCGGCGCCTTTGATTCGATTTGCATGTCTTCCGACAATGGCTCCGTGACATGCTCCATTTGCCATATAATCATCCAGACACGAAAACCCCAAAACGATATCAGCCTTGTTCCCAAATCTATCCTCAACAAAAAGCGATGTAATCGTCGCTCCATAGTTAATTACGGAAAATCGTGCTCCGGATGAATGTTGTATAGTAAATTGAAATGAAATTCCTTCACTGATTTCAGGATGCAAGGTCGAAGAATACGGCTGAATTTCAACTGACATACATGGGGCCTCCTGTAATATATGTTATTGCTGCATGAACGCATTTGAAAATATAGTCTAGAAAATAGAATCCTCCATGGATTCGGACGGAATAAATGACCTCATATCTTCCTGCTGATTCTTCTTTTCACTTTCTTCCACCGCTCTTTTGCAAAGGGCAATCTGACTGTCGAGCTTCACTTTCCCGCGCAGATCCAGTTTGTGGTATGTTCCGTCGCTTTGGAGCCAATGGCTGCGAACCGTATCTTCCAGTTCGACCTGAAGGACTTCAAGGACGCGGTTCCGGCAATCGGGATCCTCTACCGGGAAAAGAAGCTCGATCCGGCGATCCAGATTTCGCGGCATCCAGTCAGCCGAAGAAAGGAAAATCTCTTCATACCCCTCATTCAAGAAATAGAATATGCGCGAATGCTCCAGATATCGCCCTGTAATGGATCGAACCGTAATATTTTCGGACATACCTTTCACCCCGGGACGAAGACAGCAGATGCCCCGCACAATCAAATCGATCTTCACGCCGGCGCATGATGCCTCATAGAGAAGTTCAATCAAAGCGCCGTCCACAAGTGCATTCACTTTTGCGACAATTTCCGCTTTCTTGCCTTCCCTGGCGTTCAGGATTTCTCTCTTTATTTTTCTTTCCAGGAAACCGCGCATCCAAAGAGGCGCAGGTATCAGCCGTCTCCATTCCGGCGGTTCGGAATAACCGGAAAGCATGTTGAAAAATTCGGACGCATCGACACAGAAGGCCTCCGAACAGGTAAAGAGCCCGATGTCAGTATAGATCGTCGCTGTAATTTCGTTATAGTTACCGGTGCCTAAGTGAAGATATCTGCGGATACCGCTGTCTTCGCTTCGAACAACCAACGTTATTTTGCTGTGCGTCTTTAAGCCGACCAGGCCGTAAATAACGTGACAGCCTGCTTTTTCAAGCATCTTCGCCCAGTTGATGTTATTCTCCTCGTCGAATCTGGCTTTCAGCTCGACAAGCACCATGACCTGTTTGCCGTTCTGTGCGGCTTCAGCCAGATGCTGAATAATGGGAGAATTGCTGCCGACACGGTAAAGGGTCTGCTTAATCGCAAGGACCTGCGGATCACGTGCCGCTTCACGGACAAATTCCACAACCGGGTCGAAAGACTCATACGGGTGGTGCACAAGCCGGTCTTTCTGGCGGATCTGGTCAAAAATATTCCCTTCGTCAAACATGCTTGCCCGCTGAATTTTATACGGCGGATAGCAGAGCGCCGGGAAATCCGGTGCTACAAGGTTATAAAGCTTCATTAAAAAAGTCAGGTCCAGTGATCCGTTTATTCTAAAAACATCATCCTCACCGATTTGGAGCGAGTCTATCAGCCATGAAAGAAGTCGGGGATCCATATGTTCATCCGCTTCAAGTCGAATGATTTCTCCCCATTTCCGCATGCGGACACGCTCTTCAATGACTTTCAGCAGATCATCCGCTTCATCTTCATCAATATCCAGATCCGAGTTTCTCATGATCCGGTAGAATCCGGAAGCAAGGACCGTCAGTCCGGTAAAAAGCATACCTAGATTTGCACGGATGATCTGCTCAATCGGTATGAAGCCGATCGCGTCCGGCAACTGTATTTTGAAAAGTCTCGGGACGACCGTTGGAATCTGCAGGGTCGCAAAGCGGAAATCGTCTTTTATCTCCTGAATTTCTGCGTCCAAAGCATCGGAATCCGTCTTCTCACCTGCGATCATCACGCAAAGATTCAATTGTCTGTTGTATATCAAAGGAAAAGGGCGGGACGCGTCAACAGCCATCGGCGTCAGGATCGGAAAAAGAGTCGTCTGGAAATACTCGTCCGCTCTGTCTCTTCCTTTTTGATCCAATTCGGAATAATCCAGCATCTGGATACCGTGCGTCCAGAGCGCCGGAATTAAAGACCTTGTATAGGTTGAGTATTGCAGAAGCATGCTGTGGCGGATTTTTTCCGAAATTTTTATGAGCTGATCGGCGGGCGTCAGTCCCGTAAAATCTTTCTCTGTATACTGGACGCTCACCATATCCCGCAAAGCAGCTACGCGCACAATATAAAACTCATCCAGATTCGAGGCCGTGATCGACAGAAATTTCGCGCGTTCCAGAAGGGGATTCTTCGTGTCCCGTGCCTCCGTAAGAATTCGCTCGTTAAATTCCAGCCAACTCAGTTCACGGTTATAGAACCGGTTCGCATCGGCCGCTATTCCTGCATTATCGGAAAGCATAAAGATTGCTCCCTGCTTGGCACTTTTGGCAACTTTCTTATCTTTTGTCTTCTTGGTCGTCATAATGTCTGCCTCCTGGGTTTGAGAACCGGTGTTGCCCCGAACACCTGACGGAACAGGTCCTTTTTCATGTCAAAATCCCAAATCTCATACGTAAGATCCTCAACACTGTCACAGTTGATGTTCAGCACATCCGGAAGGCTGATCATGGTAACATTCCGGAGCTTCTGTTTGTGGGATGCATCCATGGCGTCCGCCAGGCGAAGAATGGCTGTGAGCTTAGATACGGTTGTCCGCTGTGCCGTCGGCAGATATTGGAAATACTGGTCCGAAAACAGATCCGGCTGCGTATAGAAACGAGCCGTATATGCAACGATTTCCCTCTCATCCATGTCCAGTCCGATAATTTCAGTCGTATGAATGACATTAAATGAACTCATACTGTGGTTGCTGACATGTATGTATTTGCCAACCTCATGCAAAATAGCTGCCAGCTGCAGCAAAAGTCTGTCCCGGTCGCAGAGGCCGTTCTGACGGCGTGTGCTGTCAAAAATCGAAAGCGCGTGTTTTTCCACCTGCTCCGTATGCTTCTTGTCGTATCGATATCTTTTCCCGATATGACGTGCTGCCGAAACGGTGTCGTGCGTCGGATCCATTCGAGGCTCGAAGCCATAATGCTCCCATGCGTGCTGAAACATTACGCCGTCACAAAGAGATGCTGCCGGCATATGAATCCCGTCCAATCCAGTATATTCCAGCGACTTTTTTATTATAAGAGCGGTTGGCAGAAGCAGGCTTGCCGTAGCAGACGGTATGTTTTTCGTGAGAACCAGATCTGTCGGATTGGTCTTGAATAAATAATCGTAGGTCTCCAGAAAACGCTTCTTCGGAAGATAGCAGTATTCTCTGGGTGAAAGTCCGCTTAAGCCCTTGATGAAACCAATATCACTGCCAAAAGCAATCATGTTCTGATAATTGGTACCCTTGGGCTCAACCGCATGATAGTCTTCCAGTCCATGTGAAATGAATTCCTCAAGAACGCTCGCATAATGCGCAGTCTGACGCTCCAGATCCGAAAGGAGTTCGCTGATACGAAGCGAACCAAGGAGCATATTCTGACTGAAAACAAAATCCGACTTGTCATAAACCGTAGATTGAATGCTTCCGGCGCCAATATCCAGAATCAAAGTACCATTCTGAATGATTTTGT
>JADGQQ010000084.1 GCA_017881645.1 Clostridia bacterium | reverse complement strand
GCCCGGGAAGATAGATCGCTGCCGGATTATATTCCTCAATAGCTCAGTTGGTAGAGCATGCGGCTGTTAACCGCAGGGTCGTAAGTTCGAGTCTTACTTGAGGAGCCACAAAGAAAGCGCACCACTTTATGTGGCGGGCTTTTTTTGTGCGTTTCCGTAACGAAAAGGTTCTGAGATTCTCTGGACTGTGGTCCCGGCATAGGACAATTACCTTGACACTTCCCCTTTCTCACCGTAATGTTGTAGATAATTCTTACAATCACTATTACTATGATCTGCAAAACAAACAACGGTTTTCGAATGCGTAGAGGAGAAAAATGATAGATTCATGTGATCACCATGCGATTCCCAATATGGGCGTGCTTTTTTCCCGCATCCCGCACTATGTATGCAGGACCTGCGGCGCTAAAATTGAAATGACACCTCAGACCAGACGGATCGGTCTGGTTGTCAGGATTCTTTTCTACGCACTTCTTCTGTTTACGGCATTGTTCGGGAAAGACATTTTCCCTGGACCCAATGCGACGACGATCTCTCTTTCTGTTATGGGCGGGATTATTCTGTGTTTTGCGATTCTGCAGATGGTTCTGCTTCGTTATGGCAAATTTCAGGCAGCTGCACCGGATATAGCCGGGACAGCCGACACCCCTGAAACAGTCGCCAAACCGCAATATACGCCTGAGCAGCTTGAACTGATGGCGCTGTATAACTCTTATGTCGAAAAGAACGCTCCGGTTAGAGAAGAGGACCTGAATCCGCCGGCACCCGTCGAAGCGGCTCCGCTGCCCATGCATATTGACTGTGACCACGTACCTGCAAAGAGCTGGAAGAACTATGTGCCCAGCGTATATGATTTTACCTGCGAAAAGTGCGGGAAGAGAATCACCTTTTCAGCCGAACGGAAGAAAAGACTGAATTTGATCTTGCTGGCCTTTTCGGGGGTTATGATCTTAAGTAGTTTTGCGCTGAAGAATTTACTTATGGGGGAATTTATTGCCATATTTGCAGCCACCATTGTAATTTGCATCGGAGTGCAGTATTACTTTGTTAAAAAATCAACCTTCGAAGAAAAAGAACTCGAACAGAAGAAATAAAAATCTGTGTGTCTGCAATGACGAAAACCGTTACGAATACGGGATTTCCTTGCAATTGCATGCGCTTTTCATTATAGTCTATACGGGACAAACGGATTCCTTTTGACACGACTTCAATGTGGGCCGTACCCTGATGAACCTATCTCCGGTCGACGACGCTTCGACAACTCAGAAATTTGGAGGACTATTTATTGACAAACGAATCAACCACGAAAAAAATCGGGACGCTCTATCTGGTTACGTCCGCGATTATTGCGGCGCTGTATGTCGTTCTTACCCTGCCATTTGCTCAGTTCGCCTTTGGTCCGATGCAGTTCCGCCTCTCGGAAATGATGACGGTGCTGCCGATTCTGACACCGGCCGCTATTCCCGGACTGACACTCGGATGCTTTCTGGCAAATCTGCTGAATCCCAACAATCTGGGGCCGATTGATATCGTCTTCGGTTCGTTGGCCACGCTGCTGGCGGCAATCTGTACGCGATACATTTCGCAGCATCTTGTTCGGATATCGCAGCTGCCCCGAGACATTATCGCATTAATTCCCCCGGTATTTTTTAATGCAGTGATTGTCGGCACCTATTTGTCCTACCTGCTGACCGACGGTCCGGTCACTCTCGTCATTATCGGATTCAATATTCTCTATGTCGGACTCAGCGAAGCCATCACAGTCTATGCATTGGGCCTGCCGTTTCTTCTGGTACTTCGCAGGACCCATATCGAAACGATCTGGAATAAGAAGTGAGGCATTATGGCACACTATTTTGAGGAAAATCCGACGACCCCGTCCGACCCGAAGTCCATTTCGCTGCGCGTGCACGGGATCGATTTCGTGTTCACATCGGACGCAGATGTCTTTTCCAAAAAAAAGGTCGACTTCGGGACCACATTGCTGCTGGAGACCGCAACAGCGGATCTGCATCAACGGTGTATCCGCAAGGGCCGCCTGCTCGACCTTGGCTGCGGGTACGGTGTCATCGGAATTACGATGAAGCGCGTTTTCCCGGCGATGGATGTCGTCATGGCGGACATCAACCAGCGGGCTCTGGCACTTACTGCTGAAAATGCAAAAACCAATCACTGTCCGTACGTATCGATTGTGTCTTCGGACGGATGGAGTCAGTTAGCGGATTCATTTGATGTCGTGATCACGAATCCTCCTGTGCGGGCAGGCAAAAAGACAGTGTTCGCTTTTTATGACGGAGCCTTCGAACATTTGAGCCCGGGCGGCCTGCTGTATGTGGTTCTGCAGAAAAAACAGGGGGCGCCGTCCACACTGGCGCACCTGGAGACTCTTTTCGGGAACTGTGAGATCATGGTAAAAGAAGTCGGCTACTGGATCATGCGGTCGCAGAAAGCAAAGTAAATCAAAAGAACGTCTGCGTGTATTTTACCGCAGACGTTTTGCTTTTCATGATAAAATGGATGCAAAACATAATGTTTCGGCAGAGACATAACAGGAGGAATACGATGTCTTCATGTGACAGCTGTAAAAGTAAGGACCAGTGCGGGTCGGCTTCGTCAGGAAGCTGCCCGGGTGAAGGAGAACAGTCACCGGAATCCTTTCGCGAGAAACTCCATGCGGAGTCCAGTATAGGCATTGTAATCGGTCTGTGCAGCGGTAAGGGCGGAGTAGGCAAATCTCTTGTGACTTCCGTGCTTGCGGCCAAACTGGCCAGAGAAGGTTACAGGGTCGGGATTCTCGATGCGGATGTTACCGGACCCTCCATTCCCAAGGCCTTCGGTCTTTCGGGGCAGCTGTCCGGCTCATCGGCAGGAATTATGCCGGTGATCACGCATTCAGGAATACAGGTGGTATCCGTGAATCTTCTCCTTGAGAACGAAGAGGCACCGGTTATATGGCGCGGGCCTGTGATTGCGGGCGTCGTGAAGCAGTTCTGGACGGACGTGATCTGGAAAGAACTCGATGTTCTTCTGATTGATATGCCGCCGGGTACCGGCGACGTGCCTCTTACGGTATTTCAGGCAATCCCGCTCGATGGTGTGATCCTGGTCTCCACGCCGCAGGATCTTGTATCTATGGTTGTCAACAAAGCAAGAAACATGGCGTTGATGATGAAGGTCCGCATCTTAGGCTTTGTCGAAAATATGAGTTATATCACATGTACGCACTGCGGAGAGCAGATTCCGATTTTCGGGACGGGCGGCGTTGATAAAGCAGCGGCCGAACTGAACGTACCGGTCTTTGACAAGGTGGCGGTTGATCCCTTCGTCACGGCGCTTGTGGATGCAGGTGAGATCGAGAAAATTCATACGGATATGCTGGACGGCACGGTCCGGTTTGTTGCCGGTTTGATTGACAAAAAACGTGCAAATTCATGAATCGGCTGCACAGGAGTACGGGAATGCGAAACGCGAATATATCCGGCCGCGAAGGCCTCCGCAAACTTCTTGCCGGCTTTCTGCTGATGAGTCTTATATCGGGCATTCTGCTGAGCAGCGGATGTGCAAATACAAAAAAGAGCGGTGACCTCGGTGACTACTCATCGTATTTGGGGGACTACTCGTATGATTCTCCCATGTCGGCCATGGTATATGAAGACATGGACGGCGAGGGGTTCGGCATCCAGTATCGAACCGTGACGGACTACGACAAGATGATCGCTTATTCGCCTTTGCCGGTGTGTCTGTATTTCTATTCCGGCCTGTTTTCGGACAATAGCGGCGTAACGGCGGCCATTGAACAATTGGCTGAAGAATATCACGACAAAATTCTTTTTGTTTCTATCGACGGAATGCAGGAAAAAGACTTGACGGGGAATTTCTCGATCAATGCACTGCCGGATTTCGTTATTCTGAAAAATGCGTCCTGGGTCGCATCATTTTCAAGCAGTACGAGGGGAACATGGTCCAACAGTGATCTTTCCGACTGGATATTGGCAAACAGCGGCATTTCATAATGCCGGCAGGCAAAGGAGGAGTACGATGATTCAGTATGAGTATTTACATGCGATCGGACAGGACAGCCACCGGTTCGCTGAAGTCGGACCCAATGGAAAACCTATTGATCCGGACGGGAACCGGCAGCTGATTCTTGGCGGATTTGTTATTCCCAAAGGCCGTCCTCTGAAAGCGAACAGTGACGGGGATGTGGTTCTGCACGCACTGACAAATGCCGTCTCCGGCATTACCTGCGTGAATATTCTGGGTGAAAAGGCGGATCATCTCTGCTTGAAAGAAGGAATTAAGGACAGCAGCGAATATCTTGCGCTGGCGCTCTCGTATCTAGGCCATCGGGAAATCACGCACGTTTCCTTTTCGATCGAATGCAAGACACCCAGGCTGTCACCGTACATCGAAGAGATTCGTACGAGTATAGCCAACCGGATCGGAACAACAAATGATTCGATCGGGATTACGGCGACATCGGGCGAAGGCCTGAGTGCCTTCGGAAAAGGCGAGGGGATCATGGTGTTCTGCAGTGTTACTGTACGACGTCCGTTCGGCGAGTTCTCAGAAGTTCAGCCCACAGAAGATCGTCTTGTGTAGTAATTTTGATATTTGCATATGTACCTTCCACAAGAAAAACGGGAAGACCGATGGCCTCGGCAAGAGAGGTGTCATCGGTTGCGGACCGTTTTTCTTCTTGTCCGGCGGCATAGGATTTTGCGAGAAGATCATAGGTAAATGACTGCGGTGTCTGGACTGCATATAAAGTGGAGCGGTCCGGGGTCGACATGACACGGGCGTTTTCGGCGGAGTCGACCTGCTTTATCGTGTCCTTAACCGGCACGGCAGCCGTGCATATGCCATTCTCGAGGGCTCCGTGATAGCATCGCAGGATCGTATCAAAATCCACGAAGCACCGGGCGCCGTCGTGTATCTGTACAACATCGTCTGCATCCGGACCGCGTGAAAGTACGGAAAGAGCGCAAATGCCGTTCCAAACGGATTCCTGTCGCGTCTTTCCGCCGACAACGACTTGTTCAACAAATGAAATGTGATAGTCTT